>LJNA01000090.1 GCA_001304365.1 Syntrophobacter sp. DG_60
GATGATAAAGTCCTGTTCCCAAAAATTCGATATTGGACTCTCTATAGCGCCTGAGAAGGTCTTCAATATCAACCACATCATGAAATGTCTCACGGATAGCGGGCTCCTCAAATTGTTTAAGCAATGTGCCCGAAAAACTCATGTGCAATCTGGCAGCATCTTCATATCCCTCAATCATCCTTGTAGGGCGATCATATGCCCAAAGGACTTGCCTAACCTCCCAACGCTCTTCTGAGTTATGCAATGCCAAGAGGTTTCCTAAAGGCTGATGCATACTGAGGCCAAGTGCATGGTAAATTTCGGGCATAAAGAAGAAACCCCCTCGTATTGATTAATAATACAAGTCAAAGTTAGCCCTAAATCTCAAATTCCTCAGGCTCAGGAACCCAAATGCTTCGCCAATTATCTAGCTTTTCTTTAAGGGCGTGAATCTGAGCTGATGCCCACTGCTTAGCTTCATCAGACGTGGGTGATGTCTTGATAATAGAATCATCAGTGCCTTCCCCTAAGCTCCAGCCTTCATCCGCTGGGTTTCCCAAAGTTGGCCCAAAGATGTTACACGTCGGGAAATCACCTTGATCCACTACCTTAATGGTTGCCTTAATGGAGCCATCAGCATTTTTCCAATATACTGTCTGCAGTTTCATTTTTGCCTCCTTTTCTATAATAAAAGGCCCAATTTCGCGAATATCCTCAATTTGAGCTTTAAGACAGTCATCTCGCCATAGGCATTCCTCTTCACTACAGGTCCTAACTCTTTCTGTAGCGTAGCAATCGATATTGCCCTCAGCCCGCTGAATTGCTTTAATAAGCTCTGTTTTCCCCATGTTTCCCAGCTCAATTCCTATCTTTTTGGCTCTTTCTCGAATTTCCAAGATGTCCATTTATCTCTTCCTTCAGAAGATAACTATATTTCAACCCAGATTATGCAGATAGCAACGCAGTTTTTTTAATAACAGCAACGGTTTTGTTTTCTAATAGACTTTGATAAACCTTTTCAACCTTGCCAGCAACGCCGCTCCATGAAAAGGTGTTTCTAATCCTCCTCCAGCCATTCTTTGCTATTAAATGCCCATATTCCCAATCAGAAACAATCTTTTCAATGCCCCATCTAATAGAATCCGGGTTGTCCTGTACCATAATCCCATCATTTTCATGATGGATCAAACCAAAAGAGCCCTCATAAGTAGCTACTACAGGCTTTTCTGAACTCCATGCAGCCAAGATTTGATAGGGAGTACTCACTTTACGGCTTGGGATGACTACCATATCTGATGCCTGAAACAACTCATAAAGTTCCTTCCCCTCCTTATGGCCAAGGAAGCGCACTGCATATTCTATGTAAGAATAATGGGCATATATCCTGAGGGACCACATCAGGTCTCCATCTCCTACAAATACAAAGTGCAAATTTGGGTATCTTTCTAATAGGGTTGGTATAGCCTTGATTAGGATATCAGGGCCATTTGCCTCACTTAATTCTCCTACAAAGAGTATTAAAGGGTCAAGTGGCCCTATATCATACCGTTTTTTGATAGCCCCTGGGTCTGAAACACCCCTAAAGTCTTTATAGCCAAATCCATCATAAATTAATGTTACCTTGTTTTCAGGGATCAAAAAATCCTTACAGACTTTTTTATGTACTATGGGATTCCAAGCAATAATCCGATCGCTTATCTGTGCCACTAGTCTTTCTAACCGATAAATCTTTTCAGATTCTTTGCCCGTTTCCTCTTTTATATGCATTTTTTCTGTAGAGTGTGTACTGTAAACCAACCTTCCACGGTACTTTTTTCTTAAGTTAATGCCTGCATAACATGGGTGCCATTCACAAATGTGTATCACATCAAATGCCCCTTTTTTATATTCTTCCAGGATCTGCTGAGCTATTGCATCTGACAAATTTCGTGCATCTTTATAAGTTACGGTGTTAGAATGATTGCCCTCTGGAGTATATAGATGGATTTGGTTCCCCTTTTGCTTTAGAGCCTTGGCCAGTTCTATTACATGACCTATGCCTTTCCAGGAAAGCATGGCAATATGCCATCGCTGTTCAGGCCTTTTACGTTTGGATTGCGGTGTCCTCTTTCTTCCAGCCACTATTTATACCACATGATTTCAGGTTCTTTAAATACATGGTTTGTCTTTTGGCAGTGGTTTAAGTGATGCCAATCCCCATCATCAATAAATTGATTGTGGATGTAATTCCATGCTAACCGAGTCAGTCTATTGAAATTTTCAAAGTGTTCTACTACCCGGCCCTCAGCATAGTCTTTGGTATGGTTATTGGTTATCATAAACTGCCAATCCGATGATTGAAGGAGCATCGATTCACGGATTATCTGCCTTAATATTTGTTGTAATTTATTATCGGGCCTAAAATGAGTTGCTAAGTGTCGAATTTCCTGCTCTGCTCTGTAAATGTTTTTCCAGATCCACTGGGTTTTTCCATTAAACCAGGTTTCACTGTTATATTTTGCACCCCATGAAGATTCTGGCATGTATACCCGGTTATAAGCAGGATTTTCTTTTATACACTCTTTACAGGTTAACATCCTGATTTCAGGGTCTTCGCTGATTAATCTTATTAGACGATAAAAGAATGTGCTGCCCTCAAACCACCAGTGCCCAAATAGTTCAGTGTCAAAGGCACATACTGCTACAGCAGGCCTTCCTGCATAGTAATGGTGAGCTTTTAGTCTCTTTTTAATAAGCCACTTATAATGATCAGATTGCTCTGACATGACATTTTTGACATCTCCGGGATAATATAAGTGTTTATAGGCCATGTCCAGAGTCCTCTGGGTTATCTTCCAGTATCTCAATCTACTTGACCAATGCCTTTTATGAAAATCAAGATAAGTTCCATTCCCAGGATAACCTACCCTAAAATCCCAAATCTGCTCTGATAATTGATGCTCTCTAACCAAGATGGTAACTGGATGATTGCCTATATAATAGGTATCCATAGATGATTTATGGATATCATGAGGATGCGACCTGTTTAGTTGTTCATTATCTACTACAAAGTATCTTATTCCATTTTCATATAAAAACTCCTCCAGGCCCTTACGCACATAACTATCAAGGTTTCCAGGCCGCCCATTTCCTATAGGGGGGGTCCAAAAGCAATTGGGCCTATAGCCGCATTCTGGTAGCCAGAAGCCTTCAGGTTTTTTTCCAAAACACTGCTCATATATCTGGATGGCCATCTTTATCTGTGCCTGAATGCTTGTATCTTCCCTTAACAAGGGGAGGTAACCATGGGTAGCAGCAGTGGTAAGGATTTCAATATGGCCTTCATCTTGAAGGCTCTTGAATTCATTAATTAGATTACAGTGGTACTCTTTTTCAAAAATAGATAGGGTTTTATAATAAAATTTTTTCCATAGCCTTGCTAAATAATGCATATGGAACTCTAAATTTCTAAAATATTCCTTGTCCTTCTCAGCTAATTCCGTTTTCAAGCGGCAATAGTCCCTAAATTTTTCTATAAAATAGGGGCTATTTAGCTGCTCTATCAAGATAGGGGAAAGGCTAATAGATACCTTAGGACTAATCCCTTGCCTTACTAATTTTTTAAGCATATTTAAAAGAGGGATATAGCACTCAGCCACTGCCTCAGATAGCCAGTTCTCACCTATCTCATCATGGTAAAGAACATAAGGAATATGGGAGTGCAGGATAAATAGAAATGACCCGTAAAAACGTCCTGTATCCTTAGTCATGGAATCTGTTTTCTAAAGCCCAAATACCCATTAGTCAATTCGTTGAATCGTTGATTCGTCAATTCGTTAAATAGTCAAACCATCTCACGGTTTTACGATTTAACTAGTCCACGAATTTGAAATTTGACATTTGTCATCTTTAATAATATTTTTTAGGAAAATGACTTTTTAAATACTCTAGAAACGCTCCTTTAGGTGGATTGCCTGCACGCCACCAGTCAGCACCTTTCAGGCTTGCCCCTTTAAATTGAGTAATCTCTGATAAGTCTGCCCCTGCCAGAAGCGCATAATCCAAAACAGCGTGTTTTAGAATAGCCCTTTTTAAATTGGCATTTACCAGGTATGCATCTTTTAAATTGCACCCCTCTAAATTGGCTCCTTCCAGATTGGCTCCTCCAAGGTTCACATCTTCTAGTTCGGCATGTTTTAAATCTAGACCTTTAAGGAATGCTCCAGATAAATCTTTACCGCTCAGCAGAATACGGCATCTAATCCACTCATCACGTGACAATAATTTTCCTCCAAACCAAACCCTACCAATAATGGCCTGCGAAATGTTTGCCTGATCAACACAGGCATCATCTAAATCAGTATTATCAATAATGCTTCCTTCTAGATTTGTATATTTCAAGTTAGCTCCCTTAAAGCAGGCAAATCTCAAATTGGTAAAAGATAAGTCTGCCTTCTCAAAATTTGACCTACTAAAATCTCCACCCTCAAAGTTTGCATGGGAAAGATTGGCCCCGTATATAAAAGAATTGGTTATTTTTGCCCCCCTTAGGTCAGCACACTCTAAGTGGGCCCTTTCAAGGTTAACATTTTCTCCCCATACATTTCTTAAGTCACTGGATTTCATAAATGCCTCTCTGGCATAAATATTTGAAATATTGGAGAAGCTCAAATTTGCCTCAAAGAGATTGGCCTTTTCTATGTTTACCTGACATAAATTGGCACTAGATAAATTAACGCCCACCAGGTGCTGACCATGCCAATATTTTCCAGAAAAATCCACTTTTTCTAGTTAATTCGTTAAATATAGTTAATTCGTTAATTCGTAAAACTGTTTAATAATTTAACGAATAAATGATTCAACTATTCCACGATTCTAAGACTCATAAACCCCAAGCATTTTGTTTGCTATAATATTCCAGGAAAAGGCTACTTCAACTGTATATCTTCCATTCCTCCCCATCCACCTTAGGCGGTCAAAGTCAGAGAGGAGGGTGCCTATTCCCCAGGCAATGGAATGGGGATTAGCATAAACAGTCAGACCATTGACTTCATGCCATACAAATTCCTTTGGGCCTCCATTTTCTACTACTACCACTGGTTTTCCTGCACTCCATGCCTCAAGGATCACTATACCAAATGGTTCGTTTCTACTGGGCACACAAACTATATCCGCAGACTTATATATTTCAACAAGCTCAAGACCAGACTTAAATCCCAAAAACCTAGTGGCATGAGAAATCCTAAGTTGAATGGCCCTTGCCTCTAAATGGCCTTTCATATCTCCATCACCGGCAAAGAGAAATTTGGCATGTGGATAATAATGGAGGACATAAGGGATGGCTTCAACAAGCAAATCCGGCCCCTTTTGGTGAGTAAGCCTTCCTACAAACAGTACGGTAGGATCCATTGGGGCAACGGCATATCTAGCCTTTATCGCCCCAGGGTCAACATAGCCATTAAAATTGTGATTGCTAATACCATTATAGATTACCTCAACCTTCCAGTCAGGCACCCCATACATCCACATGATTTCACTTTTCAATGCACCTGATACAGCAGTAACCCTATCGGCCACCCAACAGCTCATCCTTTCTTTGTCCCTTATAACAGCAGACCTGCCTCCCCAAAAATTGTTCCCACACCTTCCGTATTCTGTAGAATGGATAGTAAAGATGCATTTCTTTCCCTTTCCTTGCTTTATCCAGAGCATGGCATTTGCAGTAACCCAATCGTGTGCATGAATGATGTCAAATCCTCCTATATAATCCTCAGTTTGGAGGAAATAATGTACAAAGGAGCGGCACATACTATCCATTTCTATAATAAAATCAGAGTGATAGTTATGGGGGCATCGGTGATAATGCACACCATCTATCCTTTCATATAGGCTTTGCCCATAACCTATTCTGGTAAATACATGGACTTCGTGCCCCTTCCTTTCCAAGGCAGCAGCCAGTTCTGTTACAGCCGACGCAATACCTCCTGAACGGATAGAGTGCAAGGATTCCCACGAAATTAGTGCTATCTTCATCTTTCAATACTCAGCAAATTGCACCAAATTTAATTTAAAAAAATTTAAATATCAATATGAGGTAAAGGCAAAAGTAAAATTTTTTTCTTTGCCTTTACCTTAACTTTTAGCTAATTTTCTTTTATCATTTAAGTTTTCTAAATCTTTACTTCCGAATTAACTTATTTTTCTTCCTCCTCAATTTCTACGAAGACAAACATAGGGGAAAGCACCGGAGGCGATTCTTCTTTTATCTCCTTTTTTTTCAATTTTTTTTCTTTTTCCAAATCCTTTTCCTCTTCCATGATTTTCTCCTTGATACTGATTTACACGGTTTCTTGAGTTCTTTGGGGTTTACACAGTTTTTTAACCCAATAAACCCAAGGAACTATGTAAAACTCAATAAGCTAACATGTATCTTGTATCCTGCATCCTGCGGCCTTCGGCTTTTATCGTCTCTATCATTTCTGAATCTCTACTAATCTCTATTAGTTTCCACCAATCTGCTCTAGCAGCCCAGACGCCTCATTTAGGCATTCATAAATCTTAGGCAACCAGGCATCCCCCCAGAACAGATAACAACTGGTCTCCGAAGCCAATATGAGCCTTCTTGCCCTTTGAAGAAGCTCCTCTTTTTCTGGGTGCCCTTTTTTTAGCTCAAAATAATGCGAACATACCTTATATATCTCTTCTAGGGCCATCTTTTGTGCCGGGGTACCTGTCCAAAGCGTAAGGTCATATCCACTTG
>LJNA01000091.1 GCA_001304365.1 Syntrophobacter sp. DG_60
ATTATACTTATCGATATTCAAGATACAATATAGACCTTATAGAAATCCTGGGAGGCCATAAATATAGCCTATACACCATGTGCAGCCTATGCCACATTCCTGTTAAAACTAAGGGAAAAGGAGATGAAATACTCTCTTATTATAACAATAAGGAATTTGAGAGAATAGCTAGATACTGTGCAGAAGATATTAAAGCAACATATTTACTTTATCTAAATCATCTTTTGCTTAAAGCAAATATTCAAAAAATGCACCAAATACAAGAAGAAACACAGGTGGTCAAGGGTTTATCCTTGAAAATAATTGGTTAACTATATTAGCCGCAGATTCACACAGATGAAATGAAAGATAGGTTTAAATACAAAAAGACCAGCGGTAATCAGCGTAAATCTGTGGCTGAATAATTACGAAATAATTAGGTAAATAATATGGAGACAGTGATTATTGAGCAGAGAAAAGAAAAGATAAAGGCACTCAAGGCTAAAGGCATTCCGGTATATCCTAATGATTTTAAAATCACCCATCAAATTAAGGATATTTTGCTTGCCTACGGTGATAAAGAAGGAGATGATTTAGAAAAATCGAAAGAAATATTTCATCTAGCTGGCCGGATTATGGCCTTAAGGCCGTTTGGCAAGGTGGCCTTTATCCATCTTCAGGATGCTACAGGAAGGCTTCAGGCCTATTTTAAGCAAGATGTACTGGGTAAAGAGCAATATGGGGTTTTAAAACTATTAGATATTGGGGATATTATTGGCATAAAAGGTAGGCTATTCCGCACCAAAACAGGAGAACTAACAATTTTTGTAGATGGCTTTAAACTCCTTACCAAGTCTTTAAGACCATTACCAGAGAAATATCATGGTTTAAAAGACATAGAACTCCGTTACAGGAAGCGCTATTTAGACTTGATGGTAAATCCCAACGCAAGGGAAGGGTTTTTAAAACGCACCAAGCTCATACATTACATTAGAGAATTCTTTATAAAACGTGATTTTATAGAAGTAGAAACACCAATGATGCAAATCATCCCGGGAGGTGCATTGGCCAAGCCATTTAAGACCTATCATCATACATTAGACACATCTCTTTATTTACGTGTGGCTCCAGAGCTCTATTTAAAAAGGCTGCTAGTAGGTGGTTTTGAGCGTGTATTTGAGCTAAATCGTAATTTTAGAAATGAGGGCATAGACGTAGACCATAATCCCGAATTTACCATGTTGGAATTTTATCAAGCCTATGCCTCATATGAAGATTTAATGGAATTGACAGAGGAGTTTATATCTTGGCTTGTAGGAAGGCTTTTAGGAAAATATAGAATTCATTATCAAGGAAAAGAAATTGATTTAATGCCCCCTTATAGACATATAGTTTTTTCTGAGTCTTTATCAAATATAGGTGATATCCCTCAAGAAACATTGAAAGATGAAGAAAAAACACTTTCATGTGCCCAGGCCTTAGGCATCAAGCTCCGCCCTGGTGAAGGCATAGGCAAGGCATTAACCAAATTGTTTGAAAAGACAGTAGAGCCCAAATTAATCCAACCCACATTTGTAATTGGTTACCCTCTAGAAGTTTCTCCTTTGGCCAGACGTAATGAAAAAAATCCTGAGATTACCGACCGTTTTGAATTGTTTATAGCTGGAAAGGAGATAGCTAATGGCTTTTCTGAATTAAATGACCCTGATGAGCAGAGAGAGCGTTTTATGACCCAGTTAGCTAGACAAAAAGCAGGTGATGAGCAAGCACATCCCCTAGATGAAGATTTTATTACCGCATTGGAATATGGAATGCCTCCTGCAGCCGGTGAAGGGATAGGTATCGATAGACTGGTGATGGTCTTAACAGATGCTCCTTGTATCCGGGATGTTATTTTATTCCCCCACCTTCGGCCAGAAAAAGAATGAGACTACCATTTGAATTATTTATCAGCCTGAGATACCTACGAGCCAAGAGAAGGCAAGCCTTTATTTCCCTCACTACTATTATCTCTATAATTGGGGTATCCCTGGGGGTAATGGCCCTTATTGTAGTCCTATCAGTAATGTCTGGTTTTGAGCAAGAAATAAGAAATCGTATTTTGGGGGTTAATGCCCATGTCTTTGTATTTAACTTTAAAGGGAGTATAAGCAATTATCATAAAATAGTAGATGAGCTTAAAAAGGTAGAAGGCGTTACAGGGGTTAGCCCAGTTATTTATACCCAAGTAATATTAAATACAGGGGAACGGGTATCTGGTGCTGTATTGCGTGGTATTGATGTAAATACCTGTACTAATCTAGCAGGCATATTGCGTTATGGAAAACTTGAAGAATTAGAGAGTGTTAAAGAAATAAATGGAAACTATTTCCCTTCCATTGTTATAGGGAAAGAACTGGCAAAGAATTTAGGCATTTGGCTAGGGGATACAGTCTCAGTGATCTCCCCCTTTGGACGTATCACACCACAAGGCCCAGCCCCAAAGATAAAACAATTTTTGGTTAAAGGGGTGTTTGAATCAGGGATGTATGAATATGATACCTCCCTGATATATATTCCCCTAAAGGAAGCCCAAACGCTTCTAAATCTGGGAAGGGCTGTAACAGGTCTGGAGGTAATGGTAAATCAGATTTTTAAGGCCAAAGAGACTGCCAAGAAGATCCAGCAAGATTTAGGATATCCATTTTGGACCCGTAATTGGATGGAAATGAATAAAAGCCTATTTTCTGCCCTAAAATTAGAAAAACTTGCCATGTTTATCATGTTAAGCCTCATTGTGTTAGTAGCTGCCGCCGGTATTGCTGGCACCCTTATTATGATAGTGATGGAGAAAAATAAAGACATTGCTATATTAAAATCCATGGGGGCTACTTCTGCTAATATTATGAAAATATTTGTTTATGAGGGATTGATTATAGGAAGTACCGGCGCTATTTTGGGCCTTATAGGAGGGATCACTATTTGCCTTTTACTTAGCCATTATCAATTTATTCATCTACCAAAAGACATCTATTATATTTCCACTTTACCTGTGGAGATCAGGGGCTGGGATATATTCTTCATTGTAATAGCTGCTCTCACGATTTGCTTTTTGGCTACCCTTTATCCCTCTTGGAAGGCAAGTAGGCTTGATCCCGTAGAGGCAATCCGTTATGAATAAACCACTTTTAGAAGTAAAGAATCTATATAAGCATTTTAAAACAGATACACATCGGATTGATTTGTTAAAGGGCATTAATTTTGAGGTATACCCCGGGGAGGGCATTGCTATTATTGGGGCCTCTGGTGTAGGAAAATCTACCCTTCTCCATATCCTTGGTACATTAGAGCGTCCTAGCATGGGTACAGTCCTCTATGAGGGGGAAAATGTGTTTAAACTCGCACTTAAAGAGCTAGCACGATTTCGTAATCAGACTATAGGTTTCATATTTCAATTCCATTATCTATTATCTGAGTTTAATGCATTAGAAAATGTGATGCTGGCTGCTTTAATTGCTGGTTGGGACGCCTCTAAGGCCAATGAGGAAGCCCTTTCCATCCTCTCTAAGTTAGGTTTGGCTGATAAATTGAAACAACGTATAGGTGAACTTTCTGGAGGGGAAAGGCAAAGGGTAGCCATTGCCCGTGCCTTGATCTTAAAACCAAAACTCATTTTGGCTGATGAGCCTACAGGAAACCTGGATGAGGAAACCGCAAGCAAGACCCAGGATTTGCTATTTGGGTTAAATCAAAAAGGGTTGACTATAATTGTAGCTACTCACAACTTGAGGTTGGCCTCCCTATTTCCTTTATGCTATGAACTAACAGGTGGTACCTTAAAGAGAAAAAACTCCTTATGAGAAGGGTACTTAGCCTTGTTTTCTTAAGTCTAATGGTATGGCAGGCAGGGGCGTGGGGGCAGGCCCCGTTGAGTAGTGAAACTTACTCCACGGAGCAGGAAAAATTAAAGATAGTCATTGCCCCATTTACTATTTATAGCGAAGAAAGGCTAGAGCAATTGCAAACAGAAATTCCTAGAAGGCTTATAGAAAAGATGCCAAAAGAGCAGTTAGAATTGATTTCTTACCCTTTAGAAAAACCACCTATCTCTGATGAAATGGCTATAGAATGTAGTAGAGATCTAGGGGCAGAGTACGTAATATCAGGAAGCCTAACAAAGATTGGAAAACCGTTTAGTTTGGACATTACCATTTTGGAAACAGGGGGCATAAGGCCACCTTTTTCTGTATACGCAGAGGCATCGTCTTTGGAAAAATTATCTGAGGTTTTAGATAAAGTAGCTAAAGAAATAGCCCTTAAAGTTTTAAGAAAACAAAAGATTGTAAAGCTAGAGATTACAGGCAATAAGCGTGTAGACATGGAGGCCATTTTAGCTGTGATGAAGAGCAAAGAAGGGGAAATATTTGACCCCAAGGTCATTAGGGAAGATATAAAAAGCATCTTTAAGATGGATTATTTTGAAGACATTAAAGTAGATGAGCCTGTAGTGAGGATTATTCGGATAGTGGGCAATGAAGCTATTAAAGAAGAAAGTATAAAAGAGGCCCTGGCCTTAAAGGCCAATACTATTCTAAATGTGGATTTGATAAAAAAATCTATAGATCAAATAAAGACCCTTTATCAAAAGGAGGGTTATTTTGACGCTCAAGTAGAATATAAAATACATACCCTAACCCTAAAGGAAGTGGAAGTAGTGTTTGATATTAAAGAAGGCGCCAAGGCATTTATTAAAAAGATCCTCTTTGAAGGAAACAAGTCATTCAAGGATAAAAAATTAAAAAAATTAATGAAGAATAAGGAAAAATGGCTTTTTTCTTTTATTACGGGCTCAGGTAAATTAAAAAGAGAGGATTTGGAAAATGACGTAAACCGCATTGTGGCATTTTATTATAATAATGGATACATCAGAGCCAGGGTTGGTGAGCCCAAAATAGGGCGCAAAGATAGAGAGATTTACATCACTATTCCCATTGAAGAAGGAGAACAATATCATGTAAATAAGGTAGATGTTAAGGGGGATTTGGTTGAATCTGCATCCAAATTGTTAAAACCTCTTAAGCTGAAAAAGAAAGAGGTCTATAGCCGGCAGTGGCTACAGGAAGATATAATGAAACTTAGTGAGATTTATGCTGATAAGGGATTTGCCTATGCAGAGGTAACCCCTCAGGTAAAAACAGACGATGTTATGCATCTGGCAGACGTTGTTTATAACATTAAAAGGGGAATCAAGGTTCATATTGGGCGTATTGAGATTGAAGGAAATACAAAGACACGTGATAAGGTAATCCGAAGGGAATTTTGGGTATCAGAGGGGGGAGCCTTTAGCAAGACCCTTTTAGAAGACAGCTTAGGCAACCTGAGGCGCTTAGGCTACTTTGAAGATGTAAAAGTAGAGACCGAACCAGGGCTATCCGCTGATGAAATGAATCTGAAGATTAGGGTAAAGGAACAACCTACAGGCGCATTCTCTATTGGGGGAGGCTATAGTTCAATAGAAAACTTTATTGTGATGGCAGATATCTCACAAAGGAATTTTTTAGGCCGTGGCCAGCAACTGACCTTAAGAGGTTATATTGGCGGAATCACTAAACGTTATACCTTTGACTTTACAGAACCTTATCTCTTTGACACCCGCCTTTCTACTGGTTTTCAAGCCTATAAATGGGATATTGAATATATGGATTTTACTAAAATAAGTAGTGGTGGGGAGATGAGATTAAGTTATCCAGTGGGTCATTACTCCCGTATATTTTCTACATATCGCTTTGAACGGGCCAAGACTACAGACTTTGCGACAGATCCAGAGACTGGAGAACCAATTGCTTCACGCCTTATTACAGAGCTAGCAGATGGGATTTCTACTAGTAGCTTGCGTCTCGGCTTTAGGCGTGATACAAGAAATAGGTATTTTTATCCTACTAAGGGAACTATTTTATCAAGTAGTATAGAATTTGCAGGTGGGCCTTTTCAAGGTGATAGTGCCTTCACTCGCTATGAGACATCTGCCTCTATATTTATCCCGCTATTTTGGGATACTGTAGGGTTCATTAAGAGCACTATTGGCTATATCAGTAGGAGAGGAAAAGGTCTACTTCCCCTATTTGAGAGGTATTATTTGGGTGGGCCAAATACATTGCGTGGTTACGACTTTGCGGCTGTAGGCCCAAGAGACCCCGAAACAGATGAATTAATTGGTGGGAATAAGATGCTTTTATTTAACCTTGAATTCAGATTCCCTATAGTACAGAGTATAAGACTTACAGGGATGGTATTCCTTGATGCTGGAAATGCATTTGATGATGACGAGGGATTTAGTCTAACAGATTTGAGGAAAAGTGTAGGTCTTGGCATTAGGTGGTTTTCCCCCATGGGACCTGTTAGGATAGAGTGGGGCTATATCCTTGAGCGCCGTCCTGATGAGCCCTCTGGTAACTGGGAATTTGGCATGGGGACGTTTTTCTAAATTGCTTAAAGATAATTTTTTAGATATATTATTTACAAAACCATAAAGACCAATGAGGGGGGAATCATGAAAAGGGTAAGGATTTTTGTAGTTTTTTGCTTCTTATTTCTCATTTTTACCGCTTTAGCAAATGCAGAAGATATCAAGATTGGGGTAGTGGATTTACAAAAGGCCCTTAACTTGTCTAAAGCAGGGAAGGTAGCCATGGCAGGGCTTTCGAAAAGGTTTGAAAAAATGAAAAAAGAACTTGAGGGCAGGCAAGAAGAGCTACAAAGACTGAAGAAAGAACTAGAGAAACAAAGCCTAATGTTAAGTTTGGAAGCAAACCGGGATAAAGAAAAGGAATACGAAAGGAAGCTCAGGGATTTAAGATATTTATATCAGGACTATAAAGATGAAATGGCAAGGCAAGAATTTGAAGCTGTTCAACCTATCTTAAATGCACTACGAAATATTGCAGAGGAGATTAGAAAGAAGAATCATTATGGCATTATTTTAGAAAAGAGCGCTGGTGTAATTTGCTATCAAGCGGACATAGATATTACAGATGAAGTGATTAAACTGTATGATCAACAGTGGCAAAAAGGCAGTTCACCTAAATGATTAAATTAAAAGAGATTGCTCAATTAGTTGGTGGGGAGTTAATAGGGGATGGTGAGATGCTTATTAGGGGCATTGCCTCCATTGAGACTGCAGAAGATGGGCAAATTGCCTTTTTAGCTAATCCCCGATATAAGGCGCTTTTAAAAAAGACAAAGGCCAGTGCAGTCATTGTGCCTTCAGGGATTAAGCAGGTAAAGGTAGCTGTCATTTGCACTCCCACGCCTTATCTAGCATATGCAAAAGTAGCCAAGCTATTTTATAAGTGGCCCTATACATTTGAGGGAATTAGTGAAAATGCCCACCTTGGTAAGGGTGTCTCTTTAGGTGAAAAGGTAACCATCTACCCTAATGCTTATATTGATGATAATGCCCAAATTGGGAATGAGGTAATTATTTTTCCAGGGGTATACATCGGGCCCCGGGTAAAAATTGGGGCGAAGACCATTGTCTATCCTAATGTTACTATATTGGCTGATTGCAAGGTTGGAAGAGGTGTGATTATTCACAGTGGAGTAGTAATTGGCGGTGATGGCTTTGGCTATTCTAAAAATGAGCAAGGTCATTATGTAAAGATTCCACAGATGGGCATTGTGGAAATCGAAGATGAGGTAGAAATAGGGGCAAACACCACTATTGACAGAGCAGCCTTTGGGAAGACATTGGTGAAAAGGGGCACTAAGATAGACAACCTAGTCCAAATCGCCCACAATGTAGTAATTGGAGAGGATTCTATTGTGGTAGCCCAGGTAGGCATTGCAGGCAGTACTGAGGTGGGAGACAAAGTGAGACTAGCTGGTCAAGTAGGGGTAGTGGGACATATCCGAATTGGTAACGGTGCATCCATTGGGGCAAAGACAGGTGTTGCCAAATCTGTGCCTAAAGAGGCAAAAATGGCATCGGGGGTGCCAGCTATGCCTTACCAAACCTATTTAAGAACTATGGCTATCTTACCCAAGCTTTCAACCCTTCTTTCACGTCTGAGCCAATTGGAAAAGGAGGTAGAACGCTTGAAAGGGAAACAAAAATGAAGGGTATATTAGATATTGAAGAAATAAAAAAGTGCTTGCCTCATCGTTATCCATTTTTACTAGTGGATAGAATTTTGGAAATAGAGTTAGGTAAAAAAATTGTAGGAATAAAAAACGTTACTGTTAATGAGCCCTTTTTTGAAGGGCATTTCCCTAAAAGGCCTGTTATGCCAGGTGTTTTAATCATTGAGGCCATGGCCCAGATAGGGGCCGTATTGGCCCATAAATCTGCCCCAGCACAGGCCGAGGGAAAGTTTTTTTACCTTGCTGGCATAGATAAAGTTAGATTCCGAAGGCCTGTTTCTCCCGGGGATCAGATTGTCTTTGAGTTAGAAATCCTGCATCAAGGGAGCCGGGCCTGTAAGATGAAGGGCAAGGCATTTGTAAATAAAGAGCTTGTAGCAGAAGCAGAATTAACTGCTGTACTCTCAGAATAACATGCCAGATATTCATCCCACAGCTATTATCCATAATAGTGCAGAAATTGCAGAAGGTGTAAAGATAGGACCATATAGTCAGATTGGGCCAAATGTAAAAATAGGCTGTGATTCTATAATAGAATCGCATGTAGTCATCCATTCCCATACCGTCCTTGGTGAAAGATGTCACATCTTTCCCTTTGCCTCTATTGGTGCTATTCCCCAAGACCTAAAATTTAAAGGGGAGGAGTCTTGGGTAAAGATTGGTGATGAATGTGTAATTAGAGAGTTTGTAACCATTCATCGTGGTACTGCCTTGGGTGTAGGAATAACAGAAATTGGAAATAGTAGTTTTCTTATGGCTTATGCCCATGTAGCCCATGATTGTAAAATAGGAAATCATGTAATTGTGGCAAATGTAGCTACATTAGGAGGTCATGTAGAGATAGAAGATTATGCTATTATTGGCGGGATAACAGCTATTCACCAGTTTGTAAAGATTGGAGCCTATGCCCTTTTAGGGGGTATGTCTGCCACTGTAAAAGACATCCCCCCTTATGTCATAGCCTCAGGCAATAGGGCCAAACTCTATGGACTCAATTTAGTTGGACTGCGAAGGCACAATTTTTCACAAAATGTGATTTCTGCTTTAAAAAAGGCTTATGGTATACTAATACGCTCAAAAAAACCATTAAAAGTAGCCTTAGAAGAAACAAAAAATGAATCAATTTTTTATCTACCAGAAGTAGCACATTTTGTTAAATTTATAGAAAATTCTAAGAGGGGTATACCAAGAAGGTGAGGAAAATAGGATTGATTGCTGGGAATGGTGAATTTCCTATCATATTTGCCCAAGCAGCAAAAATGGAAGGTTATAAGGTCATCGCCATTGCCCACAAAGGTGAAACCTTAAAGGAATTAGAAAATTGGGTAGATAGCATTCAGTGGGTCAGGATAGGAAAGCTGGGAAAATTGATAGATTTTTTTAAAAGGAATGGAGTAAAGGATGTGGCCTTAGTAGGTGGCATCACTAAAAGGAAGATGTTTACAGAAATTATGCCCGACTTAAGGGCCTTAAGCTTGGCCTTACGCCTCAAGACCAAAAAAGATGATGCCATTTTAAGGGCAGTGGCAAAAGAATTAGAAAAGGAGGGTCTAATTGTTCAGCCTTCTACATTATTTGTGCCATCAATATTGGCGCCAAAAAGGTGCTTAACAGAACATAAGCCAAATAAAGAGCAGCAATGTGATATTGAATTTGGTTGGGAAATGGCAAAAGCCATTGGGGCCTTGGATATCGGACAATGCGTAGTAGTAAAGCAACAAACTGTACTAGCAGTAGAGGCTATAGATGGGACAGATGAGACCATAAAAAGGGGGGGCGCACTGGCTAAAGGGGCAGTGGTTGTTAAGGTAAGCAAACCACAACAGGATTTAAGGTTTGATGTACCTGCTGTAGGACTTAATACTATCAAAAATATGATATCAGTAAGTGCCTCTGTATTGGCCATAGAGGCAGGTAAGACATTGATGTTTGATAAGGAGGATATGATAGAAGAAGCTAACAAAGCAGGGATTAGTATTGTAAGTTTGTAAGCGCTGCAAGATGCAGGATAAACAATACAAAATGAATTGAGATAAATAGAGATTGGAGATTTAAGCACTTAACGAATGAACTCTTTAACTAATTAACGAATTGACTAAATCTAGTATTCTACGCCCTTAAGAAATGCCTTAAGTTCTCTCCCCAGTTTAGGATGTTTTAGACCATAAATTATATTGGCCTTAAGGTAACCTAGCTTGTCTCCGCAGTCATAGCGTTTTCCTTCAAATTCATATGCATAAATAGTACTTTTTTGGCTCAACTCATTTAGGGCATCAGTGAGCTGTATCTCACCACCTTTACCAGGAGGGGTATGCTCCAAAATAGAAAAAATGTCTTTAGTTAAGATGTAGCGTCCAATTACCCCTAAATTAGAAGGAGCTTCTTGAGGTAATGGTTTTTCCACTAGGTTTTTCGCTTTATAAAGACGCTCTGCTATAGTTTCTGGGCTAATTACTCCATATTTTGATATGAGTTCCTTAGGCAAGCGCTCCAGGGCCACTACTGTGCTCTTTGTCTTTTCATAAACAGAAATGAGCTGTAAAGTACAGGGGATTTTACTATCTATTAGATCATCAGGTAGAAGTACTGCGAATGCATCCTCAAAGATCAAAGACTTAGCACACAGGACAGCATGTCCGAGACCTAAGGGCTGTTTTTGTCTAACAGAAACAATGTCAATCATCTTAGACAGGCCCTTGGCAATGGAAAGCAATTCCTTTTTCCCCTTTTTTTCCAATACAGTCTCTAATTCAAAGGCAATATCAAAGTAATCCTCAATAGCAAACTTACCCTGTCGGGTAACAAAAATAATCCCTTCAATCCCACTGGCAAGGACCTCTTCTACAATGTATTGAATCAAGGGCTTATCCACCACAGGCAACATCTCCTTGGGTACCGTCTTTGAAGCAGGTAAAAATCTTGTGCCCAAAGATTGTGTCAAGAAACCAAGGTTGACAGCGGTTATTTAATGGCTTACCATGAGTGGCATAAGATATCGTTAATTCAAGAAATGATTGAATCAAAAAATTGGTTAAATCGTTAAATTCAAGAGGAAGTGCTCAGCGATGAATAGTTTTACTATTTGATGAATCAACCAATTGATGAATCAACGAACTTAACCATTTAACGTTTGGCATTCAGGCTTGACTAAAGGACTATTTTAAAATGAAAAGGATGGTATTAGCCTTTATAACGATTTTTATAACAGTAGCAGAGGCCGAGATTATCGATAGAATAGTGGCCGTTGTCAATGATGAAGTTATTACTTTATCAGAATTGGAAGAAGCTACACAGCTTTATTCTAACCTATCCCCAAAATCCTCAGTAAAAAAACAGGTTTTAGAACAACTGATTAATGAAAAATTAGCAGCTCAAGAGATAAAGCGATTGGGCATTAAAGCAAGTAAAGAGGAGATAGATGGGGCTGTAAATAGAATTTTAAAGGAAAATAGTATAAGTTTGGAAGATTTAAAAGCAAAGTTAAAGGCTCAGGGAATGTCTTACCCAGAATATCGCCACTTTCTAAAAAACCAAATGGAAAAAGGTAAATTGGTAGGGTTAGAGGTTGAGTCTAAGATAACTATTTTGGAAGAGACATTAAAAAAATATTATATATCAAACCAAAAGCAATATCAGGGTTATACCGAGTTCAATCTGCGACATATTCTATTATTACTACCCAAAACACAGCAAGAGATGGAAGAAATTAGACAAAAGCAGATAGAAATTGAAGAATTTTTAAGGCAAGGTCTACCTTTCTCAGAGATAGCACGCCGTTATTCACAGGCGCCCACTGCAGAGGAAGGCGGGGATTTGGGCTGGATAAAGGAAAAGGAATTATCCCCTGAAATAGGAAACATTGTTCAATCCCTTTCCATAGGCCAAGTTAGCAGCTTTATAAAAACCAAGGCAGGTTACCAACTAATCCAGATAGTAGAAAAAAGACAGGTGCCTGAGAGGAGTTTTGAGGAAGTAAGGAATCAAATTTATAGTAAGCTATATCGACAAGAGGTTGAAAGATATTATGAGAAGTGGTTGGAGGGATTGAGAAAAAAAGCATTTGTAAAAATTTTATATTAATTTTTTTAATATCATGAACTGGACTAACAAAATATCTATTAGACAGATTGAAGCCCTGTTAGAAAGTCGGCAAGAAAAAAGCCTTATAGAATTACTTTCAGGGCTTCATCCAGCAGATATTGCCGATTTAATCAACCACTTATCTAGTGATGACCAAAAAAAGAAGATTTTTTTTCTGTTAGATGTAGAGATTGCCTCAGAGGTGATTGTTGAGCTTTCTGAAAATAT
>LJNA01000004.1 GCA_001304365.1 Syntrophobacter sp. DG_60
GAATTTTGAGCAGATGGTAGGCCCTTAACTAAAAATACCTTCCAGCCCTTTGGTAAATCTAATTTCTCCCTTGCAGAATAAGCCTCTTTTTTTGTTAAAAACACTCCAAAAACTGCACCTCCGCTGCCTGTCATAACTACTTTCTTAGCCCCTACTTCCTCAAGCATCCCTTTTGCTAGACCAATCTCTGGAAAAGAGTAGATTGCAAAATCCTCTAAGTCATTTTCTAAACACTCCAAGATTTGTTCTCTTTTTGGTATTTTAGTTTTATTTCCTCCTTTTGTCAACTTCCAGGAATTGTAAACCTCTGATGTAGAAACCTTTATAGGAGGGCATAAAATAAGGTACCAAAAAGGTAGCTCTAGATCCAATGGCTTTACTTTTTCTCCTTTACCAGTGACTATGGCTGTGGATTTAAAGATGAAAAAAGGTACATCACTTCCCAGAAATGCTGCCATTTCTAGTAGTCTCCTTTTAGAAAAGGGATGTCCAAAGAGATTATTTAAACATAGCAATGTAGTAGCTGCATCACTGCTACCCCCTCCCAAACCAGAAGACAAGGGTATGCGCTTTATTAGATATATCTCTATACCAAAATTGTTATGAACTTCTTTTAAAAATAGATGAGCTGCCTCATGGATTATATTTGACTTATCAGTGGGTAAAAACGAGCAGTTTGTTTTAAGCTCAATTTTTGGAATTGAAATAGTTTTAAAATAGAGGGTGTCAAAAAGGCTTACCCTCTGTATTAAACTAAAGATTTCATGGAATCCATCTCTCCTTTTCCCTAATACCCTTAAAATTAGATTTATCTTGGCAGGGGCATATGCTTTCAACATCAAATTCTAAATCCAAAGCACCAAATTCTAAACAAATTCAAATTTCTAAATTCAAAACCTATATATCTAATCTGCATGAATCTCTAATTAATTTCTTCATCTGTTTTGGTCATTTGAATTTTGGTCATTTGGTATTGTTTGGAATTTGGGATTTAGGAATTTGGTATTTTTTACTTCTATGTTTTTTCCGTCTCTAAGAATCCCTACTTATCTCAATTTATCTTGTTTCAATCAGTCTTTAGGGATTTTAAGTGCTACAAACAGCGTACCTTCACTTCTTTCAACAAGGAAAAGCAATGTATCTCCGGGTTTAACACTTTTGACCACTTTTTGGTAATCGGTTAAATTTTTTATAGAACGGTTATTAATCTTTAAAATTACATCACCTCTTTTAAGTCCTGCTTCGTAGGCAGGACCCCCAGCCACTACACTGGTAATTATTACCCCTTGAAGCCTTTTGATGCCCAATCGCTGTGCCAAATATGGAGTCAACGCCTCTACTCGAAGACCTAAATCTTTTGGGGCATATTCATTTTCTTTTCTTGCTACCTCTTCTTCAAGTTCACCTACTTTTACAATCAATTCTTTTATTTCTCCGCCTCTCCACACTTTAACAGGTTTCTTTGTACCTACTGGTGTATTGGCTACCAAGCGTGGTAATTCGTTCATTTCTTCTATTTTATGTCCATTATATTCAATAATAATATCGCCACGTCTAATGTCTACCTTATCAGCAGGGCTACCTGGTGTGACATCTGCTACTAATGCGCCTTTAGCCTCTTTAAGCCCTAAGGCCTGGGCAATATCTGGGGTCACCTCTTGGATCATTACTCCCAACCATCCACGCATCACCCTTCCTTTTTCCTTGAGTTGAGAAACAATGTTCTTTGCCATATTAATAGGAATTGCAAAGCCAATGCCCTGCGCTTGGGCGACTATGGCGGTGTTTATACCAATTACTTCACCTTTAAAATTTACTAAGGGGCCACCAGAATTTCCTGGATTTATGGCTGCGTCTGTCTGTAAAAAATTGTCATAAGGACCAGCCCCAATAATCCTCTCCTTAGCGCTGATGATCCCTGCTGTAACCGTATGGCCCAAGCCAAATGGATTGCCTATAGCAATTACCCAATCCCCTACCCTGAGTGTATCAGAATTGCCTAGAGTGACAGTGGATAAATTATGATTGGCCTTAATCTTTATTAGGGCGATATCTGTTTTAGGATCTTTTCCTATTACCTTGGCCTCAAACTCCTCTTTATCTAAAAGACGCACCCTAATCTCTGTAGCCTTTTCTACCACATGATTGTTCGTCAAAATGTACCCATCTTTACTAATAATGAAACCTGAACCTAAACTCTTTTGCCTAAACTCCCGTCCGGGTATATCCCCAAAAAATCTTTCAAAAAACTCCTTAAATGGGTCACCCTCTTCAAAGGGACCAAAGAAATATTTAAAGACAGGACCTGGCCCCCTTACTACCTTCACTGCACTGATGTTGACCACTGCAGGGGCAACCTGGCTAATAATGGATGCCAAAGAGGGAAAATCTGACTTAGAGTAGATTGGGTTAGATGGTACCACAGGTGATGGGTTATGTGTGGATTTCATACCTGTTAGCCAGACTACACAGGTTGTCAAGGAAAAGATGACTAATGAAACCGCTAACCATAAAGGGATCTTTCTAGACATAGTTTCCTCCTTAATTACTCAATATCCTGTGGATTTTGAGTAATTGATTGCAAAATGCAGTGCTGAAAGCGCTCCCCCTGCGGCAAAGCCGCAGGGGATAAGGAAAAAAACATTCATTTCTTAATTCTGCGCCAGAGGCGCAGAGCGAGGGCCTTTGGTCCTCCATTTTGCACTTTATATTTTTCATTTTTCAATGTCTGCTCAAAATTCTGTGGAATTTTGAGCAGATACTCTCCTCCTAAGATTTGTGTTTGACATACCTAACCCTTAGGTCAAAAAGGACATTATTTAAGAGCCCTTCCTCATCGGCATCGAGATTTCCTTTAGTCTTTTCTCTTAACATTTCTAAAACATCAATGGTCTGTTTTGCCAAGGTTAAATTCTTCTTGACGCCTCCGCCAGTAAGATCAGGAATTTCGCCAAGGTGCATTAAGGCAGAAGAGCTTAAAGAAGCTATGAAGCTAGAAAAGGTAATAGGAGGCAATGGTTGTTCCTTAACCTCCCTAGACTCATCTGCTTTAGATTCTTTCACCTCTTCCTCCTCCTTAAAAATACGGCGTTTGTCCTTTACTGTAAAACCCTTCTTTTCTTCTTCCATAACACATCCCCCTTAATCTTTTCCCAGAGGGCCAAAAACTCATTTTTCCATATGGCATTTTTAACTAATAATTCTCCTCTAGCATAGCTTTCTGCTACTTTCCTTTCAAAAGGGATGGTCATAAGGATAGGAATTTCTTCTTTGTGGCAATATTCAAACACTCCCTCATCCCCTAGGTCAGCACGATTTACCACTACGCCTATAGGCAGGGTTAAAATCCTGGCCACCCCCACTGCTAATCTTAAATCATATAGGCCAAATGGGGTAGGCTCTGTCACCAAAATCACAACATCAGAATCCTTAATAGTAGCAATTACAGGGCAAGAAGTACCCGGTGGGGCATCAATAATTACTGTTTTCTTTGAATCAATGTGTTTTTTTACCTTTTCTATCAATGGAACAGCCATAGCCTCCCCAACCCTTAACCGACCATGGACAAACTCTATCTCTCCTGACAAGCCATGTTCCAAGACACCTATTTTACGTGGCCTTTCAGAAATGGCCTTTTGGGGACATATTAAACTGCAGCCCCCACAACTATGGCATAGTTCAGGAAAGGTAAGTATATTTTTCCCTATTACTGAAATGGCATTGAATTGACAGAAATCAGCACATTTACCACAATAATCACATTTTTCTAAATCTATATTAGGTACAGGGATAGTTACTATTTCAGAATAATTTATATTTGGCCTTAAGAATAGATGGGCATTGGGCTCTTCCACATCGCAGTCCAAAAATTCAATGCCCTTTCCTAAAACCGCTGCTAAATTAGTAGCTATGGTAGTCTTTCCTGTACCACCTTTACCACTGGCTACACTAATTACCATCTTTATTCTCTTACCATGGAATTTCCACAATTAGGGCATTTTACCTCAACACACGGTATGCCCCGCTGGTGTGCCACCTTTGTCCCACAATTGGGGCAGACACAGTTTCCGCCAGGGCCTAAACCGCGGCCACCAGGTCCCATGCCACGGCCACCGCCACCTCCCATGCCTCTGCCCTGACCTTTATCTCTTCCATCTGGCATTTCATCCTCCTTTTTAAAGTTTCTTGAGTTCATTGAGTTCACTTGGTTTGTTGTGTTCATTCTGTTCTTTTGGGTTTATTGAGTTGAAACCGTGTAAACTCAAAGAACTCAACAGACCGTGTAAACGGTGCATTTAGTGATGGTCACAAACATTTTCACCTGTAGGCAATACACCTGCTAAATATTGGCTTACTGTCTTTTCCACTGGCAAGGCGGGTGCACCAATTATTACCCTAATCCCATACTGATTAAAGAATGCCTGTGCCCTTGGCCCCATGCCACTACAGATGATAATATCTACCCTTAACTCGTGCATCCAGGCAGGCAATACACCTGGCTCATGGGGTGGAGGTGTAAGGTGATTAACATCAGTTACTTTATTGTTAATCACGTCAACAATAGCAAATTCTTCTGCACGCCCAAAATGGGGGCAGAGCATACCTTCACAGACAGGAATAGCAATCCTCATTTAATCACCTCCTAGACGACCTGCTAAAAATTCTTCAACCAATTTTTCTGGTGGGAGATCAGGAGCATTTGAAACTACACCAATCTTGTATCTGTTAAAGACATATTTTGCCTTTTCCTTTATATCCTTTACAATAACCAGGTTTACCTTTAGGTTTTTTATATCTGCAGGCGATATAATATGTTTTCCCTCAGGTTTCATTCTAGCCGATTCCTTAATCTCCCCTTCTACTACACTAAAGACGGCCATCTCATCTGCCTGGGGTAAGATTGGGGCAACTTTGTCTTTAAATAGGGGAATGGCTATCCTTATCCATCGCCTTTTTCTCATATCCTCTATAGAAATGGGCTCAACCTTTGTTTCTTCTATCCTTTTAATCACATTATCTGTAATCTTTTTAAAATCCTGATTATAAGGCCCCTTCTCATCAGATGTATACTCAACCAATCTGCCTGCATCAGAAGCATCTACCACAGCAGGATCAAAGACCAATGCCCCTAAGAACGGGAGACCTGTAATTAAGGCCGTTTTTTCACCCCCACCAGATTTAAAGATATAGATTTTCTTTTCACAATGTGGACAGATAAGACCACTCATGTTTTCTACAATCCCTATAGGCTCCATCTCTACCTGATTGCAAAATGCAATGGCCTTTCTTATATCGGCCAAGGATATCTCTTGAGGTTGGGTTACTATCACTGCCTTGGCATCAGGGATAAGCTGTGCTATAGATAGTGGCTCATCCCCTGTACCGGGAGGTGAATCAATTACTAGGTAATCTAAATCTCCCCATGTCACTTGTCCAATGAATTGGGCAATGGCTGAGTGTTTTAATGGGCCCCTCCAGATTACTGCCTGATTCTTATCAACTAATAGATATTCAATGGAAACAGCAGATAGATTTTTAGTTATTGCCTTTGGAATAATAAGTTGAGCAGGATTAATATCAAAAAGACCGCTAATGCCTAACATCTTTGGAATACTTGGCCCGTGCAAATCCACATCTAATATACCGGTGTTATAGCCACGCCCTGCCAGATCAATAGCCAGACAGATAGCTACTGTGCTTTTGCCTACACCACCTTTGCCACTCAATACCATAATCTTGTTTTTTATCCTCTTTAATGATTGCCTTACCATAATCTCCTGTTCTTTCATCTGGTCTTTCTCTAATTGCTGTTTTGCCATCTTTCTCCTCTTTTATAGTTAGTTGAAAAATATCTTTTCAACTAACTATGAGCCCGGAGGGCTCAAAAGATTAAATTCAAATAATTTAACTCTTTATATTACAAAATTGTAAACAGTTTTACAACTTTTACAATTCTAATTCCATGACCAAGGCATCTTCTCCTGTGTCAAAATAATAACAAGGACGCACCATTATACTTTTAAAGCCAAGTTTTTTGTAAAAGGAAGTCGCTCTTTTATTAGTAATACGGACCTCTAAGCGAACCCATTTTGCCCCCTTCTTTTGAACAAAGGCAATGGCCTTTTTTACTAAGAGGTTACCAATGCCTTTACCCCGAAAGGTCTTTTTAACAGCAATATTTAAGATGTGTGCTTCATCAAAAATAAGCCAAAAACAAATAAAACCCACTATTTCAGATTTAGGATTTTTAGCTACCCACAAATAACTATAATCGTTCTTTAATTCTTGCAAAAAGGCGTGGTAACTCCAAGGTGAAGAAAAACACTCCCTTTCTATCTCTATTATTCTATCTAAATCTGCCTCTATGGCTGGAGTCACCAGCCACATTATTCCCTTAAAACCTCACTGGCCCGAATAATAGAACTCATTCCCTTTTCCTTAGCATAACAGGCCAAAGTCTCTAAATCGCTCTCATTGCGTTTATTAATGACACTAAGTACCATAGGGAGATTAACACCTGTAACCACCTCTACCTTCCCATCTTGTAAAAAGGAAAAACTTAAATTTGAAGGCGTACCGCCAAACATATCTGTTAAAATCAATACTCCTTCCCCTTGATCAACTTCCCTCACTGCCTGAGCAATCTTTTCTCTCAAATCGGAGATTTCTATATTTCCCACACTGATCCCCTTTATACCTTGAATCCGCCCATTAATAAAAGTAGCTGCCTCTAACAGTGCATCGGCTAAGCCATAATGGGCTACTAGGACAATGCCTATCATTTATCTATCCCGCCTCAATATCTCGATAATTAATAGAGATCGGCCACCTCAGTTCTTTGCTCAAATATTCTTTTAACATACCGGCAATCACTACTGAACGATGTCTACCCCCAGTACACCCTATACCTATATTTAGGTAAGTCTTAGCCTCACGGCAGTAAAGGGGCAAAAGGTATTGAATTAAATCCAAAAATTTCTTTAAAAAGATATCCGTCTCTTCCCATTTCTTTACATAATTAGCCACACGTTCATCCTTTCCATCCAGTGCCTTAAGTTCCGCTACAAAATATGGATTTGGCAGAAATCTCACATCCATAATAATATCTGCCTCATAAGGCAAACCATATTTGAAACCAAAGGCAATTAGGTTAATGCTTACTTGTTTAGATGTCAAGATAGAGGAATAATGGCTTTCCGTCCAATGTCTTAAATCATGGACGTTGAAAAAGCTGGTGTCTACCAGCTTTGTAGCCATCTTTTTTACATCAAAAAGATATAACCTCTCTTTAGCAATGCCTTCCAAAATGGTATCTTCGCCTTCAGCCAATGGATGCTTACGGCGGGTTTCCTTAAACCTCCTTACTAGAACTTCATCAGTGGCCTCTAAAAACAACATCTCTATTTTGTATCCCTGTTTATGGATTTGTTCAAATACCTTTTCATAAGAGGTAAGAAATTCCTTTTCTCTTACATCCATTACAACCGCTATTCTGCTTATCTCAGGATTTTTATCACTTAATTCAAGAAATTTAGGAAATAGGCCAATGGGTAAATTATCCACACAAAAGAAACCCATATCTTCAAAGGCCCTAAGGGCAGTACTCTTACCAGAGCCTGAGAGACCAGTGATCACCACCAATTTCATCTGTTTTTATATTTCTCAATCTGGCGCTTTATCTTATCTAGTGTCATATCCATGGCTGTATACATATCGTCTGATTCCTCCCTCCCATAAATCTTATACCCGTCAATTATTAGGCTTAATTCTACAATGCGTCTGAACTTATCTACAGAAAATACTACCTTAACATCTATATTGTTGCCTATGTATCGTGCCAGTCGGTTTATTTTCTTTTTTGCATAATTCTTTATATTTTCTGAGGCTTTAATATTACGAAAGGTTACAGATATATTCATAACCCCTCCACTAAACCATTTTTTTTCTTTGGCTTGATGGTAAAATACGCATACTTTCTCTATATTTACTCACTGTTCTTCTAGCAATCTTTATTCCCCTTCTATAAAGCAGGTCAGCTATTTCTTTATCACTACAAGGCACCATTGGGTCTTCTCCTTCTATGATTCCCCTAATGTCCTCTTTCACACTAGCAGAGGCAACCAAGCTGTTATGAGCTGCATTTATTCCTGGATTAAAAAAGAATTTCAATTCAAACAAACCATAAGGTGTTTGGGCATACTTATTAGAGGTTATGCGACTAACTGTAGACTCATGTAACTCTATATCTTCAGCTACCTCTTTAAGGGTCAACGGCCTTAGGCGACCAATACCCTTTTCTAAGAATTCCCTTTGGAATTTAAATATACTGCAAGCTACTTGGTAGAGAGTACGTTGGCGTTGTCTAATACTTTTGATAAACCAGACAGCGGCCTTAAATTTATTTTGAATGAATTCCCGCGCGTTGCTTGGTAAATTATAGTCATTGGCTAAGACCTTATAATAATTATTAATCTGCAATTTGGGCAATCTATCCTCATTAAGCACTACAACAAATTCATCATCCATTTTATAAACATGTAGATCAGGCATAATATAGATAGGGGCTTCATCGCTGTAAAGGCGTCCTGGCTTAGGTTCCAAACCCAGGATTACCTTCACTGCCACTTTTATCTCTTCTACTGGTACTTTTAATATTCTGGCAATCCCTTTTAGGTCCCTTTTCCCCAGTCTGTGTAAATGGTGGTTAATGAGCTCTTTTACTAAAGGATTTTCAATTCCCAAGTACCTTATTTGTAGTAGGAGACACTCTTTTAAATCCCTTGCCGCTATGCCTATAGGTTCCAATTCTTGAATCTTATGCAATACATGCCTTACTTCTTCTATAGGAGCACCTCCTTGTTTAGCCAAATCTTCTATAGAGGTCTTTAGATAGCCATCTCTATCTAAATTTCCAATAATAAGCTGACCTAGCCTCTTTTCTGTTTCAGTAAGGTTTGAAAGATATAATTGCCACAGGAGATAATCTGTCAAAGAAGGGGGTTTACTGACAAAATTCTCCCAAGAAACCCCCTCCTCCTTCCTTTCCCTTTCCAAACCTGCTTCTTTTAAGCCGGATCCTCTTAAATAATTCTCCCAATATTCCCATAAGCGTTTCTCTTCCATAGACCTTTCGGATGGTTGAAGGACCTCATTTTCCTTAATCTCCTCCAAAAGGGGGTTAGCTTCTAATTCCTCTTTTATGGTATTTACTAATTCTAGCTGAGACAGTTGAAGAAGCTTTATGGCCTGTTGTAGCTGAGGGGTCATGATCAGTTGTTGGGTGAGACGTAATTGTTGTTTTATTTCCATCCTAAAGCCTAAAATCTTTACCTAAATAAAATTGTCTTGCCAAATCACTATTGACAATATCCTCTGGACTTCCAGCCTCCAGTATCTTGCCTTCATTCAAAATATAGGCTCGATCACATACTTCCAAGGTCTCCCTTACATTATGGTCTGAAATCAAAACACCTATCCTCTTTGATTTTAGCCCCAATATTATTTGCTTTATCTCTCCTACAGCAATAGGGTCAATCCCCGCAAATGGCTCATCTAAAACCATAAATATAGGGGAGGTGGCTAGTGCTCTTGTAATTTCAACTTTCCTTCTCTCACCGCCAGAAAGGGTAGTAGCTTTGCTTTTTGCCAAATGGGAAAGCTTTAATTCCTGAAGTAGTTGAAACAGGCAATCACGCTGGGCACTGGAAGAGAGATTGAGCGTCTGTAAAATGGATAGGATATTCTCCTCTACTGTCATTTTTCTAAATATAGAGGCCTCTTGAGGCAAATAATTCAGGCCAAATCTAGCACGCAAATACATAGGATAAGGGGTAATGTCTTTATGGTCTAAATAGACATGACCTATTTCTGGTTTAATAATGCCCATAATTATATAAAAAGTGGTTGTCTTACCAGCCCCATTTGGCCCTAACAGCCCTACTACTTCTCCAGTATCAATTCGTAAGTTAAGCCTATCCACCACTTTACGCCCATTATAGACCTTTGTTATGTCCTTTATAGCTAAGAAATGACTCATCTTTCTTCAGTCTTGAGGTAAACCCTGTTAAGTATCTGCTAGCAAGCAGCTTGGTTGCGTTCTTCATTACAAGTTCCTTTTAAAAATAGCATTGCTAGTTTGAATTACTTAACGGGGTAAATCACTGCTTCTACTTTCTCTTTTTCATCACCTTCAATAATAGTCTTATCTTCTTCCAAATATGCCGTAATTTTTCCTCCTTTTATAACGGTTCTCCCATCCTTTACTTGAGGATTTCCCAAAAGGACAATGCTTTCAGTATCTTTATAAAAGATGGCCTTCTCCCCTATAACCTCCCTTTCGCCTTGCACTACCCTTACATTACCCTCTGCCTCAATGCGTTCAATGCGTCTGCCCATCTGCCCTTGCTTATAGTTTATCCTCATTAAATCAGCATAAATTACCATTTCCCCTCGTTTAACTTTCACATTGCCTTTAAAGATAATTAAATTCTCTTCCTGGTAGGCCTCCATGGCATCAGATTGAATACAAATGGGTAAATCAGTCTGACTTTTGGCCTCAGAGGCAATAAGAAATATCAATAAAAATAGGAAAAATCTTTTCATATAATCTCCTCAGGTCGATAAATATAGGTTTTTACTTTGGATAAAATTAATTTACCTTCTTTTAGAAAATAGCGCATCCCAGAACCTGAAAGTTTGATATCCTTTCCTTTTATAATAACAGGCGCATCTGTAAAAATAAGTCCTGAATGGTGAGAATATTCAAGGTAGTCTGTAAATAGAGAATACCCTTTTGCTTGTAATAGGTTTACATGACCCTCAATTCTTATATCCTTTGTCTTTGGATTAAAGACCCCGGCATCGCCTTTTAAGCTAAATTTCCTAAAAAAGTTTACATTTACCTTTTCTAAAAGGATTTCATCCTTATGGGAAGTGGCCCTTTGTGCTATTAGTTGCCAATATTTCGCACCGTTTTTAAGTTCTATATACGATAATTTCTCTAAATATGGCCTAACTACCAAGGAATTAAGGGAGTGTTTACCTTGATTCCATAAATAAATCCCTATAAATATTATCAAGTTAATAAATATCCCTATGGTTAAAAATTTATAAAACTTATTATTTAAATGATTCATCTGTAAACGCATTTTTAAATAATATAACACAATCTAGGACAAAAAGTAAGTCCCAAAATCGCTATCAGCTATTTTCTTGTTGCAAAAAGATTCTTTTTATGATAAGGAATTGTTAAATGGCTGTAGGTTTTTGTGGTGAGTTAGTACTAATTATAAAAGGAGGGATTTATGACAAAAGCAGAATTAATTTCCAGGATAGCAAATGAAACAAATATGAAAAAGACAGAGGTAGAGAAGGTTTTAACAGCTTTTCTGAGCGAAGTAAGAGATATCCTCCAGTATCAGGGTAAACTCACCCTCACAGGCTTTGGCACTTTTAGGGTAGTGAAAAGGGCAGCCAGGGAGGGACGCAATCCTCAAACAGGAGCACCTATTAGAATCCCCGCAACAAGAGTGGTGCGTTTTAAACCGGGTAAAGAATTAAAAGAGCTGTTTAAGTAAGAAATTGCTGCAGACCAGTTTATTTAGGCTGGTTTGCAGCAGATCCTAAATATTCTCTCACCAGCTTTATAGCGCAATACTTGCCGCACATAGTGCATACATCAGAAAGCTTTGGTTTACTGCTTTCTCGATATCTTCTAGCCTTTTCAGGGTCGATGGATAGCTCTATTTGGGTCTCCCAATCCAACTCTCCCCTGGCCTTGGACATTCTATAATCTCTTTCCCAGGCCTTAGGGTTGCCTTTGGCTAAATCTGCTGCATGTGCAGCGATTTTTGTAGCAATTACCCCTTCTCTTACATCCTCTACAGTGGGCAAACGCAAATGCTCCGATGGTGTGACATAACATAAAAAATCTGCACCAGCTAATGCGGCTATTGCTCCCCCAATGGCCGCTGCAATGTGGTCATATCCAGATGCAATATCTGTTACCAGCGGCCCTAGTACATAAAATGGTGCCCCTTTGCAAAGCTTCTTTTCTAATGTCACATTGGCCTCTATCTGATCCAATGGTACATGACCTGGCCCTTCAATCATTATCTGCACATCTGCCTCCCTTCCCATTTTTGTCAGTTCCCCTAATAAGATCAATTCCTCAATCTGGGCACGGTCCGTGGCATCCGGTAAAGAGCCTGGCCTTAATCCATCCCCTAGGCTTAAGGTTATATCATACCTTTTTGCTATTTCTAAAAGGCGGTCATAATATTGATAAAGGGGATTCTCCTTTTGGTGATATATCATCCAGGTAGTTAGAAATGCGCCTCCACGGCTGACAATATGGGTCAATCGTCCTTGTCTTCTCAGGCGCTCTAAGGAATGTAAGGTGACACCACAGTGGACTGTCATAAAATCCACTCCATCTTTTGCTTGCCTTTCAATGATCTTAAAGATGTCATCTATTGTCATCTTAATGATGCCACCCTTTATTTGGGTAGTCTCTATAGCTGCTTGATAGATGGGCACTGTTCCAAATGGTATAGGCATCTGTTTTATCAAAGCCCTGCGGATGTCATCTAAATTGCCTCCTGTGCTTAAATCCATAACGGTGTCTGTTCCTGCTGCCAAAGCTACATTCAATTTGGCAATCTCCTCATCAAGGTCTATATGGTCTGAAGATGTCCCAATATTTGTATTTACCTTTACAAAAAGCCCTTTGCCAATAGCTCTAGGGCTTTTAAGATTGCGATTTTTATTGGCAGGGATAACTGTCTCCCCTTTGGAGACACCCTCCATAATTCTCTCAACAGATACACCCTCTTGCTTTGCTACTGCCTGCATTTGAGATGACACTATGCCCCTTTTTGCCAATGAAACTTGTGTATCGGCCACTTATTCAACCCCCCTTTGCTAAATTAATAAGCTTTTTCACCACCTCTTTTGGTGTTTTTCCCAATATCCTAATCATGGGTTCCTTCCCAATATCTCCAAGGTCATAAATCATATCTGGCACAAGATGGGCCTTGGATACAGCCTTTTTTATAAGAAAGGGTAAAGACTGCCCTTCTATTTCCTTAAGCTCAGGCAATTCCTCTGACCTCCTGACCTTCATTACATAATACCCCATTTTTCTCGCCTTTTGAACAGTATCTTTTTCATATTTTATATTTATAGCCGAACGATAGCTTAGGTCAAATTCCATGGCCTTTAGCACTACATTAGCCATATGCCTAGAGGCCCCAAAATCAGGTGGAGAAAATTCCATTATTCTTCCATCTATCACTGTTAATCTTCCTGGAAAACCCGCTACTTCTTGATAACTGCATGCATAAGGTAGGGCATAGACCAAATTACTCCTCACTTCAGGGATAAATCTCTCTATCTTTTCTGATTGGAGAAGGGAAAAGGCCTCCTTTAACTCATTAATTACTAAGTAACGCTCTATTTCATTAGCTATATAGGCATAAGGGTTACTAATCAAATTCCCTCTTCCACACTTTAATGAAAAATCTATAGACCTTTTTGTCAATGCCTTTGCTTTTTCTATTGATTCTACTAGTCCTTTTCCCTTGGCTAAGAAAGTGGCTATTGCAGTACTAAATACACAGCCTGTCCCATGCACAGGCCTTTTTTCCTTTCTGGGGGCCTCAAATGTATAAAATTTATGACCATCATAAAGGATATCTATAGCCTTATCAGGCAGATGCCCACCAGTAATCAAAATGGCACCTGGCCCTAATTTGTAAAGTTTTTTAGCTCCTTTTTTCATACCATCTATATTTTTTATTTTCTTCCCTGTAAAAACCATAGCTTCATCTATATTTGGGGTAATGAGTGTAGATAGAGGAAAAAGCTCTTTTTTTAAAGGCTCTATATCCTCTGTAAGTAAAGAGCCATCTTTTGCCTTAATTATTGGGTCAAATACCAAAATCTTAGGACGGTATTGCTTCATCTTTTGAGAAACTAAAGAGATTGCCTCAGACGAAGGTATCATCCCTATTTTTACTACATCTATTTGAAAATCGTTCCACAGGACATCCAACTCTTTACTGATAATCTCAGATGAGACAGGAAATACATTATATACCCTTTGACTGTCCTGAACGGTTAGTGCTGTAGGCACTGCAAGGCCCACTTCGCCTAGTAGTGTAATGACCTTTAAATCCGCAGCTATACCTGCCCCACCACTTGGGTCAAGCCCTGCAATAGTAAGTATATTAGCCATATTCAAAACTTACCTTGCTTGTTTATGGTTGTCAATTATTAAAAAATGCTATAATTAGGAATGTTCTTTCGTCACTCACTTATCTCATATTATTTAATTAAAGAGATCTTCTCTATCTTTTTTATTGGTCTTTTGGCATTTACATTCCTTTTTCTTATAGGAAAGATGTTTGAAATAGCAAGGCTGATGGTGGCACATCATGTAAGCATCACAATAATTTTAAAACTAATTTTTTATACCATTCCCTTTTTTCTCTCCATAATCATTCCTACAGTGGCTTTAATGTCTCCACTCCTTACCACCTTACGCCTATCCCATGACAAAGAATACATTGCCCTCAAGTCTGCCGGCATAGGCCCCTTTAAAGTCTTTCCCCCTATTATTTTTTTTGGTTTTATATGCATGATTTCTACCCTATTTATTACCTCACTGGGCATACCTTTGGGCAGTGGGGCAGCCAAGGATCTAATCTTTCATTTGGTACAGAAAGATGCAGAATTGGTTATAAAACCTGGTGTATTCTATGACCGTTTTCCAAAGCTTATAATCTATGTAGACAATATAAAAAGGGATGGGATGCTTAAAGGGGTATTTTTATATGACAATCAGAATGAGAAGACCATTATGGCGCAATCGGGTTATATTTCTAAAAATAAAGAAAATTTTATTTTCAATTTAAAAAGGGGCTATATCTGGCAGGACAGGGAAGATAATCAGTTTGGCATCCTTAGCTTTGAAACCTATAATTTTTCCTTTGATTTTCCCCAACAAATGGGAAAAAGAAGAAAAAATCCAAAAGAATATACCCCATGGCAATTGTGGGAAAAAATAAAGCAAAATGGAGAAAATAAAACAGCATTAATATTGGCTCTAAATCGAAAGCTTTCCCTACCTGTAGCCGCCTTTATTTTTCCCATATTGGGGGCATGTCTAGGTCTAATATCATTTAAAAAGGTCCCATCTGGCGGAATCACGTTGGGGATTATTTTTTTTATCCTTTATCAAATCTGTTTTTCTGCCACCATCAGCCTAGCAGAGACCCTTATTCTTCCACCCGAGGTTGGCCTTTGGCTGCCAGATATAGGACTTTCTATAATTACTGCTTATTTCCTTTGGCGACTGGCGCATGAGTAGATGGATAAACATTAAACTTACAGACAAGTACATCCTATCTCAAGTTTTATTTATTTCAGCATTGGTTTTAATTATATTTTTATCCATTTATTTAATCTTTGATTTTTTTGAGAAAATAGACAATTTTTGGGAGGCAAAGGTACCATCTGGGACTATCATTACTTACTTTTTGTTCCACCTACCCTCTGTAATTATACAAATATTGCCAGCGACCTGCCTTCTAGGCACCCTTATTTCCTTAGGACTGTTGAAAAAAAACAATGAATTCATTGTCCTTAAGGCCTGTGGTTTCAGTCCTTATCGCATTACTGCCCCTATAATTATTTTGGGCATCATTATATCTGTTGCCTTATTCTTTTTTAATGAAACCATTTTGCCAAAGACCATAAGTAAGGCCCAGAGCATCTGGCGATATAAAGTAGAAAAGAAAAGACCACGCGGTGGTTATATGCAGGAAAAGATATGGCTAAAGAGTAAGGATATGATTTATCAAATTGAGGGAATGGACTTTAAGAGAAATATTATGTGGGGTGTTAACATCTATTATTTTGATAAAAATTTTAAGATAAAAAGGAGACTTAACGCCCATAAGGCCTGTTGGGGCAATGGAAAATGGGTTTTATATCAGGGGATAGAACAAATACCCGGCAAAGGTGGAGTTTTAGAAATAAATCAGTTTACTTCTAAGGCTATCTACTTACCCGAAACACCAAATGATTTTCAATTTATAAAACAAGATTATGAGCGCCTAAACTACTTTGATCTAAGGCATTATGTAAATAAGCTAAAGTCTAAGGGGTATAATGCTGTGTCCTTTGAGGTGGAAATGTGGCAAAAGACAGCCATCCCTTGGGCACCTCTTTTGATGATTATTCTGGCCATTCCATTGGGCCTAAAAGTGGGGAAAACTATGAAAATGATTGGTCTGGGTTTATTGATTGCCCTTATTTTTTGGGCAATGCAGGCCTTAACTCTTGCTTTGGGAAAAGGTGGACATTTGCATTCTTTTTTGGCTGCCTGGATACCAAATCTGTTATTTGGTGTCTGGGGTATAATAATGTTAAGGTATGTAGAAGAATAAAAAAAAGTTTAATTGGTTTTTATTGGTTGATTTAGTTTAATAGTTTAATTAAAGAGAGAAAAAGGTAAAGGCAGAGGTTAAGGTAAAGAAAAAAGAGGTAGAAAGGATTTTGACTGTATTTTGTAGTGAATTATGATCTAATGAATTCATAGATGCTGATAGCAGTAACAAGGCTTCTCACAATTTTTTACTTTAGAGGAATTATGAACTGGCGCCTAATTTCTCGCTTCCCAAAGGTTAATTCCTATAACGAACGACCATAAAGAGAACCTCCAAACTATTTCGGTGGAATATCGAAATTCCCCCTTAGTTTTTTGAATTGGCTGCGTTTCCTATTAAGGTGCTTTGCCGCAGGACGAGCGTTTTGACTATATATTGATTTATAGCATGAAGCCATACACGATATTTTCTAACTTACTATAATTTTTTGAGACCATTTTAAATTCCTCTAAATCTAATTCCACAACCATCTCTTTCAGTTTTTTCAAATCAGCTTCTTGAGGGTTTAGCTTTACCTCATACGCCTCTTTTTTATCCAGAATGAAGTCAATCTCAGTCCCACTTTTTCTTTGGTAGTAATTAAGTTCACCCCTAAGCCTGAGATTTTGAAAAATACTATTTTCAGAGAGGCGGCCCATATCCAATTTAGCAAGATGATTGGCAAGACCAGTATCACAGAGGTAAACCTTAGGCCTCTTTCTAATCTCAGAGTTCCTTCCTTTACTGAATGGTCTTATGGTTTTTATAAAGTAGGTACCTTCCAGAAAAGAAATATACTCACTCAATGTGGGACGAGAAATGCCTAATTCTCTTGAAATTTTTTGGATATCTAATTTGGAACCAAGCCGTTGCATCAGAAGTAACATCAAATCTCGAATTACTTCATTTCTTCGAAAATCCCCTAGCTGAAGAATTTCCAGTTGAAAAAAGGAAGAGAAAATCTCTTCTAACGCCCTTTTCTTCTCTTGAACACTGGTTTTTAAAACCACTCCCGGAAATCCACCAAATAAAATATATTCATCATACAAAGGGGAAATGACATCAAAGACCGATTGTGTGATATCAAAGGTATTTTTAGGTATTTTTAGAGAACTTCCTTTGAATAGAAGGAATTCACTAAAACTTAAAGGGAAAAGCTCAAAAATATACTTCCTTCCGGCCAATGACTCCGTGAAGAGGTTTTTTAAATAAAAACTGGCTGAGCCTGTCAAGAAGAATTTTACTTGATAATGGTCAATAAAATATTTGACAACCGATGGTAGATTTTTTACAAACTGTATCTCGTCCAAAAACATGAATGGCTTATGGGTGAAGTCAATTCCCAAGACCTCAAATGAGGTCTTGATTCGCTCATAATTATCCTCCTCAAAATATTTTCTATTTAATGGGTTCTCCAGATCTAAAAAAACTTTGTTTTTCGAGACAATTTGGTTATAAATAAAATTGAGGAGAGTGGTTTTGCCGGTCCGCCGCATTCCAGTAATGATAATAGCCTCAGGAGAATCAAAATACGCTTTAATTTTGTCAAATATTAGCCTTGGCTTAATCATAATTATTATTTTACATATAGTCGTTCTATTTGTCAAATATGCTTTACATAAAATAAGCCTCTCCCACAGAAGTTAAAATTGTAAGTAAGGTAGCAAAATGGTAAGCCACCACCAATGACCATTACTACCCCTTGTTGTTTGAGCCCATTTTAGAAACACTAAAAAATGGATTGTTAATTTTTTGACCATAAAAATCTGAAATAACTGGAATAATCCCTTGTGTTACATGTTTTAATTGGATAAAATAAGAAAAAAGAAGGATTTTTTAAGGAGTTTAAGAGAGAGATGCTGGATGATGAGTTAAAAGAACATAGAGATAAGATAGAGAGATTTTTGGTTAATGATAAAGGTTACAGTAATAAAGATATAGAGAAGGATTCAGAGTTAACAGTATCTATTGATAAGTTTACTGGCACAGTAGACATCGATTTTATCTTAAAAATAAATGATAAAAGGGTTATCCTTATAAAATGTACCTCTGGTTCATTGACCACCAGGGAGAGGTTGGCCTTGGCCTGTGCAAGGCTATTTGATAATTATCAAATTCCTTTTACCGTCTTAACTAGCTGGTGGAGGACAGAACTACTAGACACCCTTACAGGCAAAGTAATAGGAGAGGGATTTGAGGCTATACCCTCAAAGGTAAAAATTTTAGAGGACTTAGATAAGACTACCTTTATCCCATTTCCAGAAGAAAAATTAGAAAAGGAAAAAAGGATACTTTTGGCATTTGAATCAATAAAGTGCCCCACTAGAAAATAATAATGTCAAATGACAAAATCTTCACCCCGTTAGATAAAGCATTTACATTTTTTTTATTTAGTCCTAACACCTCTCTACTCCAAGAAAGTTATGGTTCTTACCATCTTTACTATCTAACGGGGCAAGAATTTCTAATACCCAAAAATTAAAATCAATAAGTTAATGAGATAGCCAAAATTTATTTTTTGTCTTTTTTTCTACCTCACTCCTCACTATCCTCGTCATAGGGCACAATAATTATTGCCAGTCTGCAAGAATTCTCAATATTGCAAATGCGTCTTCCGCAGTTATGTGTTCTAAAATATTCATTTTTTTGTTTGCTGATTTAGTCTTTTTCTTAGCCATATTAAAACCTTGCTAGGATTCTGTTAGGGTATATAGATTAAGAGCAATTGCGTACAACGTCAGATTGTGTGAAAAGTCAAAAAATCTGGTTAAGAACCACAAAAAGTGGGGGATAGAATTGAAATATTGATGAAAAGTGGTTTTACGAACCCAATTTGCAGTTAAATAACCTGGAACAGTGGGAAAGGAAAATTTTTGAAATAGTTTTTACACAAGCTGACGTTTTGCAGCTAAAAGAAGTTGCAAAGCAATTTAGGTGATAGCCGTTTCTGCGGTGTTAGCTGAAGTCCCAGTGGCTTATTTTTTCCTACAAATAAACATCCAATCCTCTCGGTGAAGTGATGGAATAAATGCCGAATTCTTTCTGAACACTTTAATTTCTCGTTGGACAGAAAATAACTTATTTAAAAGTTTTAAGATACTTTGTAATGTGAATGAGTACGGATGTGCCTCTTCTCGAAAAAATGGCAACCACCTCTCAATAAATCTGCGAGCAACAGCTATTGGTGGTGGATGTAAGAAAATGCCAAGCACAAATATGCCGTCCTTTTTCAAAACACGACGTATTTCTAAAAGAGCTTTCACTGGGTTAATCATGTGGTCTAAAGCATTTACGCAAATTACCACATCAAAGCTCTCATCTTGTTTAGGAATACTCTCTGCTACACCACAAATCTTCTCTCCCTCTAGGAGTTTTTCTGGATACACTCTTAAATAGGAGTCCATAAGGGGATCCAAGTATGTCTTTGAGCCAACATTAAATAATCGTCCAGCACACGTTGGTCCGCATCCGACATCAAGAATATTCGAATTAGATCCAAGGTTTTGCGATATTTCGGCAATAACTGTAGCATAGCGCGAAAGAA
>LJNA01000092.1 GCA_001304365.1 Syntrophobacter sp. DG_60
GGGCAGGTTTCTATTACCGTGAGTTTTGGAGTAGCAGCCATACCTCATCCTGAAATTAATGATAAACAAACGCTAATTAAGGCATCAGATGAGGCTTTATATAGGGCAAAAGAAAAGGGTAGAAATAGGGTGGAGGCATACCTTTAAAGTCCAAATGTCAAATGAAACTACAGACAACATATTGGAAAAATGCCGATGGTTCTATTTTTGAGATTTAATATCTTCAAATTAACAATCATAGACCTATTTTTCTAAAGCATTATCTTTTTAAGGAGAGATATTGTTTTAAAAAATTCAGATTGATGTCTTTCATAGACTCAAAACTTAATCCCACCTTGAATCCTTTGTGTTCTTCCATATAGTCAAACCAAATGACTTTAGCCGGAATCTGAATTAGATTGTTGGGTAGATGGATTTGGATTTCAATTTCTTTGGACCCAATGTTTTCCAAAAATAGATGTTTTCCATTAATTAAAACGGTGTTAGTGATAAAACAGCATCCTTGTAAAGAAAGGTTGATGACTCTGACTGGAAGAAGATGCTTTTTAGACACATCCCCTTTTTTAACCTCAACTTCAATTTCAGCACTTAGGTTAACAGGCCTTCTTTTATATCGGCGCCGTTCTAAATGCTTCCACATCTTTTTTAGCATAAGGCTAACACACCATTCTAGGTTGATAATTGAGAAACATTATACTTGCAATTGCCAATAGGCTTCAATAATAGTTCCAATTCATTGCTTCAGACACAATTCACTCCTCCAACTCTGTATGGCTTAAAATTTCACAAATAAATTTACCGTAATCCTCCAAAAAAGTTTCCACTGCACATTTAACCCAAAATTTGTCATACTCTTATGGAACAATTACTGTAGCTTTTACTAGGAAACCTACATGTTTTATTTTATCTTGCGTCCTATATCATGTATCCTTGGATCTTGGATCATGTATGGTGCAAAAGTTTACTTCAATAGCTCATGGGCAACAAAGGAATCAGTTATAAGCACATTAAAGTAGCCACCATTTAAGGAGGCCTTGATAGCGTCAATCTTTTCCACACCACCAGCCACAGCTATTACCCACCTGTCATTCCTTTCTGCCATCTTTTTAAGCTGTGAAAGGCTTACACCAACTATCCTCTTTGCAAGGTTTTTTAACTGCTCCTCTCCCATTTCTAATAAAGGCTTCCCATCTTCATAAATAGGGGCCATATTTATCTCTGCTACTACCCCTTTTTCTCTTAGCCCCTCAGGGGTTAGCCCACTTTGCAGATAGGCCAATTGTGCAAAACCAGGGGTCTCAAGTTCGACTGAGCCAATGCCCACCAAAAATATGTCTACATCCTGGCTCTGCTCATAAATTTCCCTAACTTCTGGAATCTTTAGGTATTCCCTTTCATACTCTTCCTTGCTTGAAACCGGCACAGATGGAAGATTAAAGGCCGCTGCATCTGGATACTTTGCTACCATCTGCTCCACCAAGACATTGGATGACAGCCCTGCTACCTTTATCATAGGGGTAATAGATAAGGGATAGATTTTAAGCTTAGAGAATCTCCCTGGTTGTAAATTTGTAATAAGACTAGCAATAGTCCTACCACAGCCCAAACCAATCTTTGCCCCATCTTTGGCCACTTGTTCAAAATACATGGCCCCTTCCTTTGCAATGACCCTCACGACCCTATCAAAACTTTTCCCATCTGGAATTACTACCCTAACATCTCTTAGGACTTTATATTTATCTTTAATTGCCTTTTCCAGATCAGGCTCTCTAGGAATTTCAAATTTAAGTTCTTTGGCTATAATATCCATAACCTTTGGTAGCGACGTGTATTCCATGTCAGATAAAGAAAGACGATGGGGCTCAAATGGGCCATGATACCTCATATAATTGGCTATTTCATTGGCCTTCTTTTTTGCCTCATCAAAACTTGGGTCATCAAACATATCCCTAGGGCCTATAAGCCTTCCATTGCAGAGTTGAAATCCTGCAGCTATAACCCTGGGGGGGCCATCAAACCTTGATGGGTTTGCCTCATCAAAGTTAACAGGCATAAGTGGTCCATGATGGGAACCCCTCATCCAGCCTTCCACAAGATGAGGGAAGGAAAAGGGCTCCAAAACCTCACCCACTGCAGGGAACCCGCTCTGACACCTGATAATCATTACAGGGTCATCCTTACCTACATACCTTCCTGCCATAAGTCCCAATTTTTGTATAGAGGCAACTGCTACCATCTCATTAGTTCCCTTTTTATAAATACTTTGAATCACATACTTTCCTGTAGCCCCTATAAGGGCCAAAAGGTCATACATATCCTCCGGGCACGATAAGGTGTATCTCTTATCTTCATAGACATCTAAGACTTGAAATGTAAAGCCCTTATGCATAGTAGGGTCTATTACTAACCCTATAGTATTAAATGGGTCTGCGAATATCTTAAAGAGGGGAAGATTCCATGCACCTGGTGATGTCTTGTCTGCCATAAATATTATAATAGGTTCACTCTTTCTCTCCTCAAATTCCATCTCTGCAATCCCAGGGCCCATACCCCTTATAGTGCCTGCAAAGGCATCTGAAAGTAAATCCTGGCCTGCACCATAGAGTTTTAATTCCTTGGCAAGATCAGTGCATTCAATAAATGTATCCCATGCTAGGCTGTGAATCTCATCATTTTCTATGCCCCTATCATGGGTCATTATAAGCTCTAAATCATCACCACATCTTGTTACATGATAATCAATTAGAATATCCTTCTCCTTTGCGCTGGACACCAATTCTTTTGCCATCTCTAAAATCTTTGGATGAGAGCTTGAATGTCCCACAAATCCACCAATGTCTGCCTTTATAACTGATAATGTTATCCTCATCATAACCTCCTTATTTAATTGACAAAACGAGGTTGACTCATTATAAAAGAAAAGCAAAACTACCACAAGATAAAAAAATTAAATATATGAAAATTATTAGGCCCCATTTTATCATTGAAGATTCTATTGATGGTGAGGCAATTCTTAAAAGAATAGAAAAGGCAGGAAGGACTGCTTATAAGAGTGAACATAAAATAACGCCTGATTCAGCTAAAAAATTTGTTAAGATGATCTTGGATTTGGGCCATCATTCAGTAATTGAGCACGAAAAAGTTACAGTAAGGGTAATTTGTGATAGAGGAATTTCTCATGAATTGGTCCGTCACAGGATTGCAAGCTATACACAAGAGTCGACAAGATTTTGCAATTACAGCAAAGGGAGATTTGGTAATGAAATCACTGTGATTAAACCATGTTTTTGGGATGATGATTCAAAGGAATATAAAATCTGGGAAAATGCCATGGAAAATGCTGAAAAGGCTTACATGGAACTCATTAAATTAGGTGCTAAACCTGAAGAGGCAAGATCCGTTTTACCAAATTCCTTAAAAACAGAGATTGTAATTACCATGAACCTCAGAGAATGGCGGCACTTCTTTAAACTGCGCACCAGCAAAAGGGCCCATCCCCAAATGAGAGAAATCGCTACTGCCCTACTTCAGGAGTTTAAAAAGAAAATCCCCATCGTATTTGATGATATTGCTGGATAGAGCTGAATTCCCTAGATTTTTTCAGTCTTCAAGCTTGGCCTTTTTCAGTTAGTTTAAAGAACAGAACTAAAATCCCCATACCTATGCTGGGCAAAAGCCAAATAATTAACCAGGTTTTAAGACCTATTATTGTCCCAATAGCCTCGGCCCCTGAGATTTCTGATTCGGTTAGCTTGCTAGTCATATGTAGACCATAAAGAACTCCCAGGCCTCCAAAAACCACAAAAGATAGTCCATAGAATCAAAAAGAGTTTTAATATTCTGTATATCATTACTTTATCCCTTTTTGTATTTTAACCAATAATTCTTTTACACCAAAAGGATTAGCCACAGAGCAATTAAGTAGTACCTAAGGGGAGAAGGAGGTTATATGCAAAATAAAAAATGGGCATATAATTTTCAAATAATTTTTCAAACTTTCCTTTTACCATTGGCTTGATTTTTGAAATGACAATTTCTTAATCATTTTTGACTTCTGCTCTTTTTTCAAAAAAATGTAAAGGTTTTTCTTCTTTAAGTCTCCATTCAGCCTTCAATCCACTTAAATAACGCAATTTTGGCTCTTTCTTAAATGAAAAACCCAATAAAAATCTAAAGGCTCTTATCCTACCCAATTTTGATAAACTATTTCTGCATTCTCTAAACAATAATCATCTATATCATCATTGGTGGTTCCTTCCCACCAATCTATTCCTTTTCTAAAATAGAAACCAATAGAAGCAAAACAGTAGGCCACAAACTCACAACAGAAAAAGCCATATCTCATATTTCTTTCTGGCCAACCCCAATGAGGCCATAATCCTGTTTTGTTTCCTAGATTAGACAGAGTCAAACCAATTATACAAAGGTGATTAAAAGGAATCCTACCACAGTAATAGGTGTCCCAAGCAGTCTGTGCAATGCTCTTCCTTTCTTCATTAGTCAAATCCAAGTCATAAACTATTACATTTATGTCTTTTATTTTCAGGATATTTTCTGTTGGTGAGAGTATTAAAGCACGTCTGAAACTGAAATTAGTAATCTCTAACATTTGAGAAGGGCTAACTATTAGACCACAATGCCACAAATCCCTGGTCTTTGGCTCTCCTCTATCCTGAGACATCCACTTAGTCCATCGGGCGAACCAGCTTAATAGGTCGTTTATTCTATAAGGTTTGTCTACCAAGAAAATTTGTCCAGCCTGAAACATTTTTTACTTCCTAACTTATTGTCTCTTCAAATAACCCACATACTGCATGTCCCCCATTATATGGGCTCTTGAATGCCATGATTATTATAATAAGGAGCTTATGCAAATGGAAGTGAAACAAAAATTGTATGATTTATAGGGATATTTATTTTAGATAAATTACTTGTTACAAAATAGGGCGTTCAGTAGGTGCAAAATTTCATTAACTGAAAAAAATGGCAAGTGTGGTAGACCAAGCATCTCCTTATAAACCTAAAAAAGCATCTCCACAGCTTCATATTGGCAAAATTAGAAGGGATTAAGGATTGAGGTGATAAAGTAAAAGTCATCCAACGCCACATCTAAGCAAAAATTACAAAAAAGAGGATGGCCCTAGCAAAGTAGTAATATAAGGAACAAAATTGTACATCTTGACCCCTTTAAAATACCTTCCAGTTTGTTGAAATTTCAAATCTAGCCTAGAACTAAAGCAAATTTTTTCTGGTTATCCTTTTTTTGGCACGGAGATTGCTTTAGTACGATTTAAGGCACACCCACGCCCTTATTAGGTGAAATTAATGACCAAGGAGGATTAAATGTCTAGTAGAGAAGATTGTGCTAATGCAACTGGAGAATTAAATACTTTTCTTAAGGAAATACCAGATAATATTAATGAAATTTATAAAAAAGCCCAAAAATTGGATAAAAAATCAATTTTATTTTTTAAACAAAATCCAAATTATGGGATAAAAAGAATATTTTTTGAAGGTAGACTTTACACATTGGATGAATTATTAAATTTACCAAAAAAGTAAATTAAAAAAAATAAAATGAAAAATAAAAATCTGTGGCTTGGACATAAAATAGAAAGGTAGGTAATGATGATAAAAAATATCTTTAATTTTCTCTCTGTCATTGTAATCTTGGCGCTGCTTCTTTTTCCCAGAAGAATTATACCACGTCTTAATTTCAAAAGAGCTAGAGACTTATTTGGATATTCCTCTTTAGTTTTTTTAGTCATTATTCTTCAGAATCTTTTCTCCCTTGGCTATGCCAACGGTTTTAAGGAAACTCCTTTTAATAATAAAGACCTTCTCAGGCACATAAAAATTCTTTATTCGGAATTAGGTTTTTCAGAAGAGGTATTATCCTTTCAAGCCTTTCAATTGTCACTTACAGCTTATTACATCACCTTAGGGGAAAACCCTGTAAAAAGACCAAACCTGTTGACCATCATTGATTATACTAAACCCTGTAATAAAGAGAGATTTTTTACAATTGATCTTAGGAACAAGAGAATTGTCCTTAAAGAATTAGTGTCTCATGGTAGAAAATCTGGCAGTAGGTATGCAAGAAGTTTTTCAAATAAACCACGATCCCTGAAAAGTTCTATAGGACTATATATTACCTTAGAAGCATATTGGGGGAAGTACGGCTACTCTTTGAGACTAAGGGGGTTAGAAAGAGGATATAATGATAATGCTGAAAGAAGAAATATTGTGATTCACGAGGCAGGGTATGTAAATAAGAAAATGGCTAGCAACTCTGGCTGCATTGACACAAGTTGGGGATGTCTTGTTGTCTCATTAGGTAGTGCTAAAAAGGTCATTGATACAATTAAAAACGGCTCAGTCCTATTTATATACTATCCCTTAAAGGGGTATCTCCAGAAATCTGAGTATACCAATTCAGGAAAAGCAGCTACGGTATTTAATCAATTTGAATTTGATTGATGCCTAGCAAGGGAGCCTGTCGAAAAAATCCCTTAATAAAGCCTTCTGTTTGGTTTCAGGTAATCTTTTAGTGAATTACCAAAGGTAAATCATGATTATTCCAGTCTTTAAGTTAAACTTACAGTAATCATGAATTCAACATTTATACT
>LJNA01000093.1 GCA_001304365.1 Syntrophobacter sp. DG_60
GGAAACTGAGGAAAATACACAGATTAGATGCATTGCTGGATGAAGCAGTTAAACTTATGCCGGAACTGGGCTCGTTTCATGAATTTTGTGAGAGAGCTTCATCCTATTACCTTGCAGATAGATATCCCCCTTTTGGCAGTTTAAAAGTAACTGAAGAAGATATCAGGAAAGATTTGGGATCAGCAAAAAAATTGATAAAGCATATTTTTCCAGAGGAGAAATTAAATGACTAAAAAGGCTCACAAAATCACATCCCGCAATCGCTGAATGCCTATATTAAGTCCCTTTGTATTTTCTACCTCGACAAAAATCAAAAGTAATTGTAAATTTACAATAGAATGATTCCTACTTATGAGCAGGCCTTAGAGTTGCTCAATGTCTATTGTGTCTGGCCTCATATTATTGCCCATTGTAAAAAGGTGGCCAAGGTAGCTTCATTTTTGGCAAAAAACTTAAATAAAAACGGCTATAAATTGAACATGTCTTTAGTAGAAACAGGGAGCTTGCTCCATGATATTGCAAAACCTTATGGCATAGAAAATCATATAGACCATTCAACAGAAGGGGCAAGGTGGCTAGAAAAACTAGGGTATCCTGAAGTGGCTGAAATTGTGAAGTATCATGTATTTTTGCCAGAAGATACTATAAAAATTGGGGAAAAGGAAATCGTAAATTATGCAGATAAAAGGGTAAAAGATGAAAAGGTGGTGACATTAGAAAGGAGATTTGAATACATTTTTGAGCGCTATGGTCATGACAAGATTCGCAAAGACCGCTTAAACAGGCTTTATCATCAAAGTAAAGTGCTAGAAGAACTTATCTTTAAAGACCTTCCTTTCTCTCCACAATCTTTATCTAGGATTCTAGAAGGGGAATCAGAGTGAGTAAGCTAAGTGTAGCCCTGCTATGCGGAGGCAGCTCTAGTGAGCGCGAGATCTCTTTAAAAAGTGGAGAGCAAGTAAGGAGTGTACTAAATCCAGAAAAATATAATGTAAGGCTGTATGATCCAGCGTTTGATTTGGCCCGCTTGGTAAATGATGCAAAAAGTATTGATGTGGCACTTGTTATTCTTCATGGCCGCTTTGGGGAGGATGGAACCATTCAAGGCCTCCTGGACTTATTGGACATCCCTTATCAATGCTCTGGTGTATTGGCCAGTGCCCTAGCCATAGATAAGCTAATATCGAAATATATCTTTTCAAGTGCTGGTCTATTGGTACCAAAGTATGTTTTGTTTACAAGAAATGTTTCCTTTAAGTCTGTTAAGAAAGAGCTAGGATTACCATTAGTGATCAAGCCAGCAGATTCAGGGTCAAGCATTGGCACAAGTATACTGAAGGATGGGTCTTTCTTTAAACAAGCATTAAATGAAGCATTTAAGCACAGTAAAAGAGTATTTGCTGAAGAATATATAGTTGGCCAAGAAATCACTGGGGCTGTACTAGGAAATAAAAGGCCTTATGCCCTGCCGCTCATAGAGATTGTACCCAATAAAGAATATATATTCTTTGACTATAAGGCCAAATATGAACCTGGTGCCACTGAAGAGATTTGCCCTGCAAGGCTCCCTAAAACCATTACAAAAAAGGCACAAAGGTGTGCACTTGTAGCCCACAAAGCCTTGGGCTGTAAGGGCTATAGTCGAACAGATATGGTTTCAAAAGGTGAAAAGGTCTACGTACTGGAAACCAATACCATCCCTGGTATGACAGAAAATAGCCTCTTTCCAAAAGCCGCCAAGGAGGCTGGCCTTTCCTTTCCTGATTTGATTGAGGAGCTAATTAGATTGGCCTTAGAAAAAGGTTAAACCTTTAGAGTAGCAAATACAGGAAAATGGTCTGATGGATAGCGCCCATTAAACGTGTTTTTAATTACCTCAATTTCCTTTACTTCAATTCCAGGGGTAATCAAAATCCAGTCAATGCGCCCTTTCACATCCTTCCCGGTAAAGGCATGGTAGGTAGCAGTGTCTTCCTTCTCCATTATTTCCCAGGCATCTTGAAAATACCTTTTCAAAATCTCATGCTCATAGCTTTTTGGTGCTGCATTAAAATCCCCTACCAAAATTATAGGAAAAGACATATCTTTTAAGTGATCAGCCAGCACAGTTGCTTGACGTGGACGGGCAATTTCTGAAATATGATCTAAATGGGTACTGGCAAATATAAACCTTTTATCTTGAATGTTAGCCATTATATAGGTAAGGGTACGGGGGAAGGCGCTTCCCCAACTTTTACTATAAGGCAAATGAGGTGTCTCAGATAGCCAAATGGTCTTTACCTGCTCTACCCCTATCTTCTCCTTTTTCACCCATACACAGGGATACATACGCTTTCTATTCCACTCTTTTGGGGCATCTACATAAAATTTATAGTCCGGTAAAAGACCTTGCACTTCTTCAATTTGATCTTCCCAGCCCTCCTGGCTGCCAAAGACGTCTGGTTTTAATGTCTTAATTAAGTTAGTTACGGCTTCTTTACGAAATGGCCAATTGTTAAGACCATCCTCCTCTGTCTCATAACGCAGGTTTATGGTAAGCACAGTTAAATGCAAAATTCAAAAGTCAAAATGCAAAATTAAACAAAAATACAATTTTCAATTAACACTAACTACCAGCCATTGCCTCTAGCCTGGAAACTCTTTCCTCAATTGGGGGATGAGTAGAAAATAAAGAAGCTATATTAGATCCCTTTAGGGGATTAACAATAAACATATGGGCTGTTGCAGGATTTGCCTCATCCATTGGATGCCTCCTTACACCATGGGCAAGCTTTTTTAAGGCATTAGCTAAATAAAGGGGATTGCCTGAAAATTGGGCCCCACCCTGATCGGCATAATATTCTCTAGACCTGGAAATGGCCATTTGGATCAAGAATGCTGCTATAGGAGCAATGATCAAAAGGGCTATGGCTCCTATCATCTGGGCAATGCCACCTCCTTTATCATCATCTCCTCCTCTTAGGCCCCCAAAGATAAGGGCCAACTGTCCCATTCTAGCCAACATGACTATAGCCCCGGCTACTGTGGCTGCTATGGTCTGTATTAAGATATCCCTGTGCTTTACATGGGCCAACTCGTGTCCTAGCACCCCCTTTAATTCCTCTTCTGTAAGAAGGTCAAGAATGCCTTGGGTAACTGCCACAGCGGCGTGAGTAGGGTTTCTCCCTGTGGCAAAGGCATTGGGTGTCTGACTTGGAACAATATATAATCTAGGCATAGGAAGGCCGGCCCGCTGAGTGAGCTCCCACACTATCCTATAAAGCCTTGGCGCTTGGGCCTCCGTCACCTCTTTGGCCCTATACATGGCAAGCACTATTTTGTCGCTAAACCAGTAAGCACCTAGGTTCATTAAGCAGGCAAAAATAAAGGCAAACATCATGCCTCCCCTTCCACCAACGGCACCACCGATTAGGATAAAAAGGGCTGTTAAAATAGAAAGAAAAAAAAGGGTTCTCAACTGACTCCCCATTATTTTACCTCCTGTATTGCTTCTTTATTAATTTAAATTCTGCTCCCCTCCTTGTCAACGTCTCGAATTGCCTCATCTAAAATCTATACTAAATTTTAGTTCTCTTCTGTTTTAAACATAAAGGGGGGAGGCAGCCTATAGGGTCGACTATAAGATAGAGAAGAAAGCAATTACCAGGGAGGTAACAAAAAAGATATGAGAGGGACAAGGAGAAAAGAAAGATACTTGTAGCAGTCTCTGGTAATTCATTAAAAGATTACTGAAACCAAAACAAAAGAAGGCCTATTAAGGGTCTTTTTCACAGGTTCCTATGTTAGCTGAACTTGGGGGGGCTTCAAGTAAAACTAGCGTTGTCTCCAGCCACTCCAAACAGGAAAACCGTTTTCATCTCGAAGCTTCAGTATTTTATCTCCTTTCTTTACTTCAGCGGCAATGATGACTGGTTGCCTTTTAAATGTGATTCTTGAGCCTCTGACCTCAACTTTGTCCTTCGGCTCAATCTTGGTGTCTTGGTTGTCAATATACCATCCTGGGCCTAAATGAACAGAGATTACTTCCTTGTCTGTTTTCACCATTAGCTGCACGCCGTAGCACATACCCGTCATTGGAGTAATTGTGTACACATTGACCACTTCTCCGCTAATGGTCTCAACGGTTTTGGGGTTATACATCCTACCGTATGAGCCTCCCGCCCCCCAGCCACCGCTTCCTTTCCACTTCATTCCTGGCTGGGCAAAAGACTCAGTAGCGAGAATAAGGCTGAAAATGGCAAACACTGCTATTAAGGTTCCAATTTTCCTCATTTTGTCCTCCTTTCTTTTGATTGGTTTCACCCTACCCAATTTCAGCTAACTTAAAATAACCGAAACAGTTTGTTTATTTCTTACTGTTGTAAATTAACCCCTAACAGTTTAACTACCATAATCCTTCAAAAATTTCCACTAGGCATTTAGTGGCTGTGTCACCTTTTATAGCCAGAGATATTATTCTTGCTGTTGGGAAGACAGGCCCAACCCTTTTATGTCAATATCTGCACTCGTTTCTATAACAGCCTTCACGCTCGTTTTAAATTTCTCACAATTTTTAACGCTATTCTTACTTGGTTCCTGATCATAGCTTCTGTGGGCTAAACTGGTGATGGAGGGCCTTATTGCTAATCAGTGGATAATGCAAAGAATTAAATAGTATCTAGAGAAGGGGAATAAGGAGGTGTAAAGCACGGCGTGCATAAGAAAAAAGAAGGGGTAAATGGGTAATCGACCTTCATGTAATTTTAGTAATCATCTTTTTTTAGGCTGGGGCAATAAAAGATGCTTGGTCAAATAGGCTTTTTTAAGTTAGTCTATAGCTTCTTTTGTATAAGCATTTGTAGGATTCCAAAGGAGCCATTCTGCCCTTTCTCCTAAAACATCATAGACTGCCTTTTTCTGCAATCTAATCATTTTGTTGGTATATTTAGCTCCTAAATCGAAATCCTGGAGCCAGGGACGAATTTTTGTGTTTATTTTACTTTCTAAAATAATTTTGTTAGCCTTGGATAGCGTTTTATAAACCACTTCATAAGGATGTTCAGCGGGATTAGAAAAACCAAAATTACCTTTGCTATAGTGAGAGGGATAAATCATAGGACAAAGATAATCAAAATAATCAAAAGTATCAGCAAATTTTTGCCCGACTCCTAGGTCACAATTGCAAAAAACACTATAGGCAAAAAAATCGATTGAAAGAGGTTTCCCTAATGGTTTTAATTTTTCATTAAAATATTCAAAGCATTCTCTGATAACAGAGTTCTTGCTTATCTTCTGATTCCAAATTGGATAAACAATTTCTTTTAGATTTCCTTCTGAAGGAAAGCGAATATAATCAAAATTTATCTCGTCAAATCCAACTTTAATTGCTTTTTTGGCTATCTCTACCACGTAGGACCGGGCTTCTTGAGCACATGGATCAACCCACTTTCCTCCTAAATTATCAATCCAAAATCCCCCTTGTTTTCTCTTTAAAGCAAGTGATGGTTTTTTAACAGCTAATCTTGAATCTTTAAAAACAGCAATTCGACCAATTAAATAAATATTTCTTTTACGTAATTCTTGAATTAGCAAATCAAGGTTATTAACCCAGTCAAAAATCAAATTCCCGCCAGCATCTTTAACATCAATTACCAAGGCATTTAACTCTGTTTTCTCAACCAAATCAATTATACTTCCCATCTTTTTAGTATTAGTCATGGTCCATATACCGACAGAAATTCCTTTAGTAGTATGTATATCCTTTTCTTTAATATCAATGGCAGATATAGAACTAACCCAAAAAATTAGAAAAAAAGCCAAAAAGGTAATACTGACTTTTTCAACTCTATTCCCAGGTATTGTTATTGGATGGATTTCTTTTTTGTTAAAAAGGCGGGGTTGAAATAGAAATTCCATTAAAAAACCTCCCCGGCTTAATACCGAGGGAGGTTTTTTAATCTCCCGCTTAATACTTCGGCAACCCTTCTACCATATCCAGCACATATCTTATGTGCTGGACTTAGGCTGGGCTTTGCGCCCCGTCCTTTCGGACGGTTTACCCTTTTCGGTATTAAGCCGAATTTAAATTCCTTTTTAATAAAATAAGCATCTACAAAGGAAAGGTCAATATTGAAAATTTGCCACAAGTAAGCAGATGTTTAGGTACCGTATTATCTTACCTTAAAAGAGTAGGTTTTTCACATCATGTTATTTTTCCAAGAAGGATAGGCTAATAAAAAAGAAAAAAAAGAAGCCTGAAAGACGCAGAGGGTAATCGCCAAGGCCATTATGCACGTGGTATACATTGTTATGTATCTGGGAGAAGTTTTTTCTAAAAATTAAATAATATCTCTGGCAGTGATACTTTGTCTTAATTCTGCTTTTCTTCTTTAAGAGAGTCATTTTTCATAAATATCACTATCATAATCATATAATCAAAGTCAGTTTTAGTTTCACAGGGCAGTAAGCCGCTGAGTTCTATTTCCTTGTGTCCTAATAAGTCTTAATTCCTCCCCAGCCTAAATAATCTCGGCTTTAAATCCAGCTTAGATAGATTTTCTGAAAATAAAAGATATTTTAAGAAAATCTAAGATTTAATGAGATTTAAAAAATCGGGATTTATAACAGTTTGATTATAT
>LJNA01000094.1 GCA_001304365.1 Syntrophobacter sp. DG_60
GTCTTTTGCTTTCTCATGACCTAAGGCCTTTTTGGCAAGACGGCGGGCAATTTCAAAGGCAGCAGCAATTCGAATTATTTTAACATCTGAAAGCCCCTTAAATTCTAAAAATCTTTCTAAAGGTTGATTTGCCATATTTGAAAGGCTGTGATGCCTTTCGAGGATTTCCTCCGCAATTTCTTCGGCCGACTTTCCTTTGATGCCTGTGGAAATGAGAATGGCTAAAAGTTCAGTATCTGAAAGGGCATCCGCTCCAAGCTCCCTTAATTTTCCTCCAGGGTGGTGCCATTTTTTCATTTGTTTATCACTATACGAGTAATTCTTTTTCAATTAGTTTCATGTGCCATTGGCTCCAAAAAGGGGGAAAGCAAATATTTTGTTTAAAACAAGATACTTTTTAAATCTCATTTCTTCTATTTCTTTAAGTGTGCTTCACTAATCTGTTCTTCCTCTAGCTCCACTACGGCACTGTAAACCTCAGGCTACTTTAGCCTAAATTGCTGCCTTCACCTCTTTGAGCTCATAAATGACACCTCTTGGTTCAGAAACATGTTCTGAGGCATCCAACAACTCTATAGACACAATTCTGCCATCGTACCCATAATCTACAATAAGACCTTCGCGCAACTCATCACTTTCGACTACGGGTTCATCCCGGAGGATAAGACTCAGGGTATCCGTTTCGGAGTCGTATATAACCTTCACTTTTTAGCCTCCTTTACCCAATATTTTTCGACCTTTGATGTTTTATAAGCTGTAATCACTATAAATTGTTTTGGAGATTCCTTTCCAATAATTCTTAAAAGCATCTCTTTCCCCTCTGTTTTATCGAAGTATTTGCTCTGTAAAATTGTCCGCCCTTTCAAAGATGGGATGCGTTGCTGAGGCCGATTTATCACAGCAACGATATCCGCTTCTTCAATTCCACGCCTTTGAATCTCAAATCTCGCATGATCTGTAAGTATAACATCCACCTAAACACTCCTTTGGTTTCCTTCAAAAGAAAGTTTACCTCATCAAGAATATGATTTATAAAAGCTTTATCGTCTCTCAATTTCTTCTATCTCCTTTAGTACATAAGGTAAAATATATGGACTCATACCTTTTGGAGTTACAACTGTTACTTCTTTTTTAAACAAATCTTCTAAAGTGAAGACCAAATTAATAAAATTATGGTATGTAGGTTTTTCAAACTCCACAAGCAAATCAATATCACTATCCTCTTTTTGCTCATTTCTTACATAAGAGCCAAAAAGGGCGATAGACTTTACTTTGTATTTTTCTAGAATTTCTTTATTCTCTCTTATGATTCTTTTAATCTCTTCTTTTGTCATTTCTACACCTCATTAATACCTTCACTAGAGGATTTCCCTTCACCTAGTGTCCTCATGTCTATAATTCTTTGGCAATGGATTATTGTTTGACTTACATTTCATCAGTTAAATCTTATCATAATCCCCAAATAACCTCAATAAAGGCCTTTTGCCTCATCGATTTTCATTTTCATATGCATGCTCTCTGTTTCAATCCAGTTTTTTTTATTAAGAAATCCTGGTTTGACGATTAGAAGTTTAGTGACCATAGTCTCCAAATCCTTTATACAACAAGGAAATAGCATTCCAGTAGTTTCTCAAATGCTCCAAAAATTCTTTGACCTCTCTTTCACTTGGGAATTCTAGTTTGTCCAGCACTGGTTGGAGATAATACCACACACCCTTTTCAAGAAATTCCTCATTTGGGGCTTTCATGGCCCTAATCACATTTTCCTTTATTTCTTTAAATAAATGGGTCTTGTGGTATCTCGCCAGGATTTGCCTTATTTTCATCTCTGCCTCTCTTTCCATGGAGATTGCTAGCCGATTCTCAAACAATTGTTCTGATCTTTCCTCCTTTGCTTCTATTGCTTCTATCTCTCTCTTTCTGGCCTCAAGGATAGGTAGATGGCATTTTCTAAACTTTTTCCCAGACCCACACGGGCAGGGCTCATTTCTATCAATCCTATGGTAATTTTCAAGCAAGAAATCAAGGAACTCTAATTCTTCTTCTCTTTTCCATCTTTCTTTCCTTTTATTTATAGCCTCTTTGCTATAAAATTTCTCAATTCCAGCAATGAAAGTAGGTATTCTAGGACTTTGGGTTGAGAAGTATTCAATATCATCAGGAGTGACGGTTTCTAGATCTATCTCTCCCCTATCAAATAGCCTATCAAATAGGGGTCTGAGGTTGCTTCTTCCCATTTCAGCAAAATTTGCAACAATATAGCCCTTCATTTCCGTATCTACAGATGCGTCATTTAATAGTTTTAGAAAAAATTGCTCAATATGTGAGCGTTCTTCTGGAAATTCCTAGTAAAGATTCCAGATAGACTCCATTATAGTCAATTTTTTGCTAACATCTTCATCACTTTTTAAATACTCTATCAATCTCGGCAATGAGGCTTCTCCAATTTTAAGAAAACATTCAGGCAGGGCCTCCCAAATCCAATCAATGTCGTACTTACTTGAATACTTAAGGGCACTAAAAAGTGCCTCTATCCCTTGCTCATCCTCAAGGATTCCCAATAGGTGGACTGCATGAATCACTCCCCAGAAATCTTCATCTTCTTTTTGATAATTACTTTCATCCAAAACCACATTTCTAAGCTGGGGAAGAATAGCATCTCTTCTTTTCTTTGCTTCTTTTAAAAAATCTTCTCCTAATGTATCGCCTTTAGAAAAAATTAGACCTAAAAATTCTTTGTCTGTTAGTTTTTCATAGGACATAAGGCTACCTTAAAGATTTTTTATACTTTTCCTAATACAATCTCTATTAATCTCTTTCTTTTAATTAAACTAATTCTTTATTCTTTACTAGATTCAATAACGTAGTGATATGGGTAAATATTGTGTAATTTAATAATTCTAAAGCTCGCTTCTTTTAAAAGTTGCTTTGCCTTTTCTTCTTCAATCCTTATATGCAAAGGCGGCCCTTTCTCTGTCTCAATGGCCTTCCAGTCGATAAGGATAAGACGTCCACCTCCCTTTAATATCCTCTTTGCCTCTTTTAAAAGGCTTATAGGTCCAGACAATTCATGAAGCACATTTGCTATATTTATTCTGTCTGCATAATCATCAGAGATAGGGATAGAAGATTCTGGGCAAACTGCAGCAAATATTTTATTTAACCCCTTTTCTTTTACCCTGGACAAAAAATAATCCAGCATCTCCTTTGATTTATCTAAACCTATTATCTTAGTACCTTTAAATCTTTCTGCTACTGGTATGGAAAAATAACCTGTACCAACCCCTATATCCACATAGATCATTCCCTCAAATGGCTTGAGTACCATTATAAATTTATCCACATCTTGCCATTTTTTTCTTAATGGACTATCCAGCTTATGCACATATTTAGGTAATTTATGACCCATATCTTGAAATTAAAATCCTAAATCCCAAGTGCTAAATCCTTTACCCCGTTGAGTAATTTCAAACTAGCAATGCTATTTGCAAAAGAAACTCACAATGGAAAAAAAAGCAGGCAAGCTGCTTGTTAGCAAATACTCAACGGGGTGAACAAATCCAAATTTCAAATGTCCAAAATCCAAAACTATCTCCGATAACCTCTTCAGCCTCTATCAGTCTCTACTAGTCTCAATCATCTCCAGTCAAGCTTTATTCAATAGATGTTGTTACTAGGGACTGGGATAAGAAGGATGGTATATGTATCAAAACGTGCCTTCCCAATTAAGGAATCAGTTTTTTGTTTAAATTTTCCTGTTCCTGACGAGTAAATAGCAATCTCCATCTCACTATACCCCTTTTGTCGCTTTATACCAAAAATATCAATCTTAGGGGTTACAACTCCGGCCAAGGGAATGGGAATTGAAGGAATTCCAAATCCTGCCTCAAATCTATCTGTACTAACACATTTTACAAGTACCGATGCAATAAGATCAGCCTCATTTCTGTCATCAACCATTATGGCTCCATTCTCCAAAAACCAGTGAGTCAGGGCCTTCTTTAGATAGGCCTCTTCTTCTGGGGCCAAGGAGGCAATCTCAAAGAAAATCCTGGAACCACTAATATGTAAATTATCAATTTTTGCCACGGCCCTATCAATTGCCTTAGTGACAAGGAGTTGTTCAACCCCACTCCTTTTTGTGTGGGTAATATATCGGGTTGAGGTACATGAGGAGAGGAAAAATAAAATAAATATAAGACTCTGGATGACGATTAGCACCCTTTGAATTTTCATAGGTGTAGCATTACGTAACTGCTTGCATCTGTCAAGTCTTTAGTAAAAGCCTGCTTAAGCTCCAAAAGTTTTGTTTTAAAATCCGTATCATTGATTTTTGTGTTATATAGGCTATTTAAAACATTATTTATTTCTTGCCCGTGGGATGGGGGGATTAAAAATCCTGGGATAGGCCTAGTAGGCAACAATGTCTTTGAAGGTGAAAACTCTTCAGATTGTTCATAATGCTTAAACTTTTTGTTACTGGAAAGAAATAAAAGTATATCAATCATGTTTCCAAAAAGCCCTTTTATGTCGATATGCTCAATGAATTGAAGAAACAGGATATTTACTGTTAAAAGTTTTGGACGAATCACAGCCTGTAAAGAAATCTCGCACTTTACCTCAGAAAAAAAGCTACGGCAGCCAAATGGCCTTACCTCATAAATCAGGCACTTACTTTTATGCAAAAATGGACAGGAACTTACCCAATGTTCTTCCTCTCCTTCCTGGGGCATAATTCTATTTAAACATTTATATGCCCTTTCGTTTGTTGTTATAGTGGGTCTAAGGTAATTTTTCTCAAATAGGCCATTAAACCTTTCAAGCAAACTTTCCTTACCTTGAGACTTTAAATAACAAATAATATAAAAACACTCCAAGGTTGTAACAAGTATACTAGTGGTGCAACATTTACAACATCCAGGCATACAAACAGAAAAATATTTTTTTGCATATTCATCATAAAATTTATAAACAGCCTCCAGTAGTTCTAATTTTAAATTAATTGTGGCTTGCATTTAATAAGGTAGTAAAATAAAATCAGGATATGCATTCTTTAAGTTCGAGTCAATGGGCCTTATTGATAATTATTTTATTTTTGCCCATGGTTCCCACTTTTTGGGCAATTATCGATGTAGCAAAAAGGGAGACCTCTGCCATCTATCTTAAGTTTTTCTGGTTTGCTCTTGTGGTGCTTATTCCCTGCATTGGAGGCATATTCTACCTACTTTTGGGCAGACGAAGCCTAGCCAAAAGGGCTTAAATCTTAGCAGCTTATAAGAAAAAAATACCCAAAACCACTTCTAGACTTTTGTGCAAGTTTTTGCTATGTTTATTTAAATGGAACTTAGACTCATTGAAAGGGATATCTCTAAATTGAAAGGGGACGCCTTAGTGGTGGGCGCCTATGAACATGGATTTACTGATATGGCCAAGGCCGTAGATAAACAGATGGGAAGACTATTAAGTGCCTTGGCAAGAGATTTGGCATTTAAGGCAAAGCTTTCTGATACTATTTATATTCCTAGCCATGGGAAGACATTAAAGGTTAAAAATGTCATCCTGGTAGGTCTTGGTAAAAAGGGGAAATTAGATGAAGACGCTGTGAGAAAAGCCGCTTCTTCATCCCTTAAGAAGGTAAAGGAGATAAAGGCAAAAGATATCTGTTTTGAGGCGTTGGGGGAGGATGTTTTAAAGGAGAAAGGTGTAAAGGCATTGGCTGAAGGGATATTGCTTAGCAGTTATGAATTTAGAAAATATAAAAAGGATAAGGAAAAAGTCCATATAAAATCAGCCTCTATCTTGGCTGATAAATCTACGGAAAAGCAACTTAGTCTGGGCAAAATATTAGGAGAAGCCACCAATTTTACCAGAGACATTGTCAATGAACCAGGAAATGCCATTACCCCAAATGAGTTGGCAAGGATAGCAAAGGAGATTTCCAGAAAATATGGATTTGAGTGTACTGTTTATGGCTTAAAAGAACTCAGAAAAAACAAGATGAATGGCATATTGGCTGTGGGGCAAGGCAGTAAGAATCCACCAAAGTTTATACACATCGGTTATAAACCAGAAAGGATAAAGAAGAGATTGGTCATTATAGGAAAGGGCATTACATTTGATAGCGGAGGCCTTAATATAAAAACACAAAGGTCTATGAAGACTATGAAGTGTGATAAATCGGGTGCATGTGCAGTTTTAGGAATTATGAAGGCCATAGGGGAACTTAAGCCAGATGTAGAAGTACATGGGCTTATCCCCACTGCTGAAAACATGCCAGGTGGTGAGGCCTTTAGACCTGATGACATAATTACTTTTGCCAATGGAAAGAGTGTGGAAATCCACAGTACAGATGCTGAAGGAAGGCTTATTCTGGCAGATGCCCTTATTTATGGCTCAAAACTAAAGCCAAATATTATGATAGATATGGCTACCCTTACTGGTGCATGCGTTGTAGCATTGGGAAATTACACTACAGGGCTCTTTTGTAATGATGACAATCTAGCAAGGGATTTACTTAATGTATCTATTAGAACTGGTGAGAAGATATGGCGGCTTCCCCTTGATGAAATATAGGTTCAAGATATGGTGGGGCTATTACAGCAGGACTCTTCCTTAAAGAATTCGTCAATAAAGATGTTAAATCCTGGGCACATCTTGATATTGCTGGTCCTGCCTTTTTAGAGAAGTCCTGGAAATACTATGCTGAAGGTGCAACAGGTGTTCCCCTAAGGACCATTATTGAATTCCTTTTAAGCATATCCTAATTTAATGTGGATTAGATTCATACTCTCTAGTTTGGTAATATTTTTTGCTGGTAAGCGCCTACCTAAATATGTACGTATCATCTCAGCCCACACGGGTATTGGTGAAGGATATTTAGGGGTTATTGCCTTAGGGGCCATTACCTCATTCCCTGAATTGGTCACTAGTTTAAGTTCAATTTTTTTACTTAGAGACCCCGATTTGGCCTTAAGCAATGTCTTGGGCAGCAATATTTTTAATATGACGATTATTGCTATTTTATTTATTTGGTCAGGTAGAACGTTTTTTGATAAGGGGGAGAAAGGGAAATTTCAAGCCGCCCTTTTGGGCATATTGATGACTGCCTTGGTGGGTTTTGCTATCTTTCAGAGGTCTAAATTTAGTATATTGGGGATCTCTTATCTATCTTGGCTATTGTTATTACTCTATTTATTTGGTATGAGGTGGCTCTATAAAATAGATAGGGATAAATTGCCAGCAAATTCTCATGCCCTAATTGAGAAAAATCTACATATAAATAGTATTTATATCCGATGCCTGGTAGCTGCATTATTGATCATGGTTGCAGGATATCAGGCCTCTTTTGCCTGTAAAGAGATTGCAATTGCCATGCATTGGGAAAGTAGTTTTGTAGGAAGTCTCTTTCTGGCTGTGGCCACATCCCTACCTGAACTGACAGTTTGTCTAAGTGCCTTTAAAATAGGCAGCCCCGCAATGGCCATTGGCAATGTGTTTGGTAGCAATATTTTTAATTTAGCTATTATTTTTCCTATAGATTTATTGTATCCTGGTTCTATCTTTGTTAAAATAAGCCCATATCAGCTTTTAATTGTTTTTGAAGGCATTTTGTTTACTATTCTGGCTATATTGGGGATTTCTTACAGGACAAACAAAAGAGTAAGCCGCTTAAGTCCAGATGGTTTTATTATGATTTCTATATATTTTTTAGGTTTTTGGTGGATGTTTCATCACATGACAAGATAATCCTGGTGTAAGATACAGGATGCTCGATACAGGATGCTCGATGCTCGCCCTGTTAGCGAGAATTTACTTAACAGGGCTTGTCAAATCGAGAATCGAGCATCGAGGATCATTTATGGATGCCATAATAATATCGGTATTGGCTAGCTCAGAGGAAGAGGCTTTGAATATTGCAAATGCCTTAGTAAAAAAACACTTGGCAGGGGCAGTAAATATTTCTAGGGTCCGTTCTATCTATTATTGGAAACAAAAGGTCTATGACCAGCCAGAGTGGCTTTTGCTTATAAAAACTAGAAAGGAGAGATTTGAAGACATAAGGGCTGAGGTAATCAAACTGCATAGCTACGAAGTGCCAGAAATAGCAGCCTTTCCTATAACCTCTACCTCTGAGGCCTATATAAAGTGGCTTAAGGGGGTGACCTAAATGTTTTTCCCACCTCTTATTTTGCTTTTTATCCTGTGCTTCTTTTTTATCTGGCTATTTCTGTTCGGATTTATCCATCTAGGGATAATAGGATATGCCTTTCAGAAGATTGGTATTCCTCCTGGTTATATGATGAGTTTATTACTACTTTGCCTTGTAGGTAGCTTTATTAACATCCCCATAAAGAAGATTACCACTACTAGATTGATAGAGGGAGAAATAGTTGGCTTTTGGGGGCTAAGATTCAGGATACCTGTTTATAGGAAAAGGTATACTGTGGTAGCTGTTAATCTAGGGGGTGCTGTGATACCTGCATTAATCTCTATTTATCTTATTACCCATTTTGGTCAGTATTTTAGAACTGCTATGGCCGTAGCTGTGGTGGCCTTTGTAACCTATAGATTTGCTCGCCCTGTGCCTGGGGTGGGAATTACTGTGCCCCTTTTTGCTCCCCCCCTATTACTGCTGCCTTAATCTCTCTTGTTTTGACATCCCATGCCCCTGCCATGGCTTATATTTCTGGCACTTTAGGTACATTAATCGGGGCTGATCTAATAAATTTAGGCAAAATTGAAGGATTGCAGGCACCTGTGGCATCTATTGGTGGGGCAGGCACCTTTGATGGCATATTTTTTACAGGCATCCTAGCTGTACTTTTAGCTTAAAAGAACGGAATTTGATTGGATAAATTGGATTTGGTGCTTAGGATTTAGAATTTAATTTCTTTATACCTTCATAGAAGCAGTCACCATTTCTGCTATATCCAAGACCTTACAGTATTCTTGGGCTCCTTTGACCCTAAGCCCTTCATCAAACATTATGAGGCAAAAGGGGCAGGCAATAGCAATACGTTCCGGTTTTGTCTCTAGGGCCTGTTCTGTTCGCTCCACATTGATTTTTTTACCGATGTACTCCTCTAGCCATATTCTGCCGCCACCGCCTCCACAGCAGAAACTCTTTCTAAAATTTCTGGTCATCTCTTTTCTCACAATGCCAGGAATATGATCCAAAATATAACGGGGTGGAAAGTAAACTTTATTGTGTCTTCCTAAGTAGCACGGGTCATGATATGTAACCTGCTTAAATCCCTTGACTTCCTTGGTCAGCTCGATTCTCCCCTCCTTTATGAGTTTAAAGATGATTTCTGCGTGATGGTAGACCTCATAATTCCCTCCAAACTGGGGATAATCGTTTTTCAGACAATTGAGACCATGTGGACATGATGTAATGATCTTTTTCACCTTGTAGTTATTCATAACCTCTATGTTTGCTGCTGCCAGCATCTGAAAGAGATATTCGTTTCCTAACCTACGGGCAGAATCCCCACAGCAGCCCTCCTCAGCTCCTAAGATGGCAAAACTAATGCCTGCTGCCTTAAGTATCTTGGCCACCGCCATAGCAATCTTCTTATTCCTCTCATCAAATGATCCAGCACAGCCCACAAAATAGAGGTATTCTACATCAGGGTTTTCGGCTATGGTCTGGACACCTGATTCTTTGGCCCAATCTCCCCTCATGTGTGCACCTATACCCCATGGGTTACTTTGGTTCTGCATATTCTTAAAGACTAGAGGTCCTTTGGGAGGTATCTTTGCCTCTGTCAGGACAAGATAGCGCCTCATGTCTACTATCTTAGGAATGTGTTCATTAAATACAGGACATTCCTCCATGCATGCCCCACAGGTAGTACAAGCCATTACCGCCTCTTCTTCAATGACATCAGGAACCAGGGGTTTCTGTAAGAGCCCTTCGGGATCCTCCACTTCTTTACCTGCCTTTTTCTTTAGCATCAGCCTCCCTTTGGCCAATATATGAAGCTTTAAGTGGTGAATTATGCCATAAGGACTTAGTGGCTTATCGGTCATAAAGGCAGGGCAGTTGACCTGGCACCTTCCACATTCTGTACAGGCATAGCTATCCATAAGCTGCTTCCAGGTAAAGTCCTCCATCTTGTTGACACCAAAAAACTCAGCAGTTTCATCCTTCAGATTTAACTTTGGGAGATACCCTGTAGAACGAAAGGAGCACATAAACACATTAGGTATAGCACCCAACAAATGACCGACTTTGGTATGAAAAAAAGGATAACAAAACGTGAGGAAGTATAGGATAATAAGGATATGGACCCACCACAGGATAGTATATATATTCTCTAAGCCACTTTCAGAAAGTCCATCAAATATTTTTGCAAACAAGCTGCCAAAAGGCATCCATTCTGGAGCAAATGGCTTTTTCACCACCTCGATGCCATGCAGAGATAGCTTCAGTGCAAGTAATGCCATAATTAATCCAATTATGATGGTTGCATCCACTATGGCATGTGGGTCGTCTGTCTTGAGCCTGAGCGGTTTCAGGATGTATCTGCGATGCAGCGAGATGCACAGGATGACAAAAACCACAGCACATAACACGTCCTGTATGAAGATGAAAGAGCCATATGCCTGCTCAGCCATGGTCTTGCCAATAATGGAAGCAAGCATTGCCTCATAAGAGAATCCGTGGTAGATGCCTCTACCAAATTCCTCAAGATAGCCAATGCTTAAGAATATAAAACACCAAAATATGAAAAAATGTCCCACACCTGCAGGCTCTCTTACCACCCGGGCCTGACCCAGTACATAGTAAATGACCCCCCAGATACGCTTCCCAATCTGGTCAAACCTGTTAGTTTCTTCTGGTTTGGCTAAGAGAAGAATTTTGACCAGGTTGAAGCACAGATAGGCAAATATCCCAAAGGAGATCAGCAAGCACGTAATAAATATAATATTTCCTGGAAAGTGGCCTACTTTCAGAATTTTCATATGTTCATGTAAAGGAAATTATAAAATTCGCCACAGATTTTCGCAGATACCGCAGAAAATATTTTAATATTTATTCCTGAACCTGTCAGGAACAGGTTTAAAATCCTGATAATATGTGTAAATCTGTGGTTCTTTTTAGCCTTTAACCTTTTTTATTTCCTCAATTAAGGTAGGAACAACCTCAAACAGATCGCCTACAATCCCCCAATTTGCCCTTTTAAAAATAGGCGCCTCTGGGTCAATATTAATAGCAACCACATACCTGGCAGCGACTATACCTGCTAGATGCTGGATAGCACCAGAGAGCCCACAGGCTATATAGAGGGTAGGGGCAACCTGTTTACCTGTAAGCCCTACATGTTCTGCACCCGGTCTCCACCCTGCATCCGCTACCAATCTTGAACAGCTTGTAGTCCCACCTAAAAGCTCAGCCAAGTTCTCTAAAATATAAAAGTTTTCCGCAGGCTTATCTTTCGAAAATCCCGCCACACGAGGTGACCCCATTCCCATTCCACCAGAAACAAGGATATCCGCTTCTGTCACATCCATCTTTCCTGTAAGGCTTACGTCTAAAACCTTGGTCTTTAAGCTAGAAGGGTCTAGCTCCACATCAACATTAAACACCTCTGCAGTCTTTGATTCATCAGGTGGTGGTACCTTAAATACCCCTGATCTGACAAGGGCCATCTGAGGTCTGGTTTTTTTACAAACCACTTCTAAGAATGCCTTACCTCCATAGACCGGTCGCTTCACTAACAAATTATTATCCTCTATCCTAAATTCTACACAATCAGTAGCTAAGCCTGTTTTTAGTTTAGCTGCTAACCAGGCACCAAGATCTTTACCTTGAAAAGTGGAGCCCATAAGCAAGATTGATGGCTCATGGACCTTAACCAGATCTACAATAATAGGTACATAGGCATCAGCAGTATATTTCTCCAGATTAGGCTCATCGGCCACAAATACCTTATCTGCTCCATAGTGGGCCATGCTGTTTGCTAAACCCCTCACCTTATAGCCCAATAGAACGGCACACACCTTTTCGGAAAGCTCCCCGGCCAGCCTTTTTCCTTCACCTATTAGCTCATAAGTTACCTTTCTTATCTGGCCTCCTATTTGTTCAGCGATAATCCATACATCTCTAGCCATCTCTTTCTCCTCCATACTTGAAATTAAAGGACTTTTGCCTCGTCTTTCATTAGCTGAGTCAATTTGGCAATTTTTTCCTGAATATTAGCCCCTTCTATGATCTGCCCTGCCTTTCTTCTTGGAGGTAAGCTCATATTGAGCACCTCAATTTTAGAACTTGCTGCCCCTACACTCCCAGGATCAATTCCCAAGTCTGCAAGCTTTTTTATGTCAATGGATTTCTTTTTGGCCTTTATTATTCCAAGCAGTGAGGCCATTCTAGGTTCATTAAGACCCCTCTGGGTAGTAATGACCAAAGGTACTGGTGCCTCTAAGGTTAAAACAGCGCCCTCGATCGGCCTAGTAATAATTACCTTATCTCCAGAAATATCTACCTTGGTAGTTGTGGGAAGAAGGGGTAAACCCAGAGCATCTGCCAGTACATAGGGAACTTGAGCATACTCATCATCAACAGCTCTAAGTCCGCAGACG
>LJNA01000095.1 GCA_001304365.1 Syntrophobacter sp. DG_60
ATGCGTTTAAGCCTAATATGTCTGTTATGTGTACTTATCTTAAATAGTTGCACTGCAACAAGAACAATAATGGTACCGCCTATGGAAAGAACACCCACCATCTATGATATATATCAGGCCGTTTTAGACACCTTTGTAGAATTAGGCATTCCTGTAGAGTTTCAAGAGCCTCCATATACTTTAGAAAGCATTTGGATGCACTGGCCAAATTCAACTAAGAGCAAGGTTTTGGGGTTTCCCCTAACTTGGTGGAAGTACAGTGCAATTATTGAAAAAGACAATGTGTTACTAAAAGCTAAGGGACGTGGATTTGGCCTTATGCCACCATTTATTCTGGGAAATTTCTTAGCCCCCATGGACTGGATAGCTAAACCGCTACAGGGAAATCTCAGAACTATGGGAATAGATGTGAGGACGGAAATAGTCCCCTGATCAGAGGAAATCATGAGTATTGCTCAAAAAATGGAGGGTTTTATCACAAGGGCTTCTTGGATTAGAAAAATGTTTGAGGAAGGTGAAAAATTAAAGAAAATATATGGTGTAGACCAGGTATTCGATTTTAGTCTAGGGAATCCAGATCTAGAACCCCCTGATGCATTCTTCAAATTTTTAGAAAAAGAGGCCTTATTACATAAAGGACATGGATATATGCCAAATGCCGGATTTGAAGAAACAAGAGAGGCGGTGGCTAACTACCTCAAAAGGGAGCACAACTTGCCATTTTCTTTTGAGCACATTGTTATGACCTGTGGTGCAGCAGGTGCAATTAACATAGCTTTAAAAGCCTTGCTTGATCCTGGGGATGAGATAATTGTGCCGGCTCCATACTTTGTAGAATACAATTTTTATATAGACAACCACAATGGTGTATTAAAAGTGGTGCCTACTAAAGATAATTTTGATTTGGATTTAGAAGTAATTGCACATAATATTACCATAAAGACCAAGGCTATCTTGCTAAATTCCCCCAACAATCCAACAGGACAGATCTATAGTGTAGAGACCCTAAAGGGACTAGCTAAGATATTGGAAAAACATGTTCAACAGACCAATCGTATAGTTTATATAATTATGGATGAGCCATATCATAAGATTGTCTATGACAATTGTACAATACCAAGCATTTTCCAGGTTTACCCTCAAACATTGGTCGCTGATTCATTTTCTAAGAGCTTATCTATACCTGGTGAAAGAATCGGCTATTTGGCCGTTAATCCAGAGGCTGCACATAAAAGCTCCATTATAAAAGCTGCCATCTTGGCAAATCGCATACTGGGATTTGTCAATGCCCCTGCTTTGATGCAAAGGGTAATTATACATGTATTAGATGAAACAGTAGATGTAAGACAATATCAATATAAAAGAGATCTATTGTGCGAAGGTCTATCTAAAATGGGCTTTTCTTTTATCAAGCCGAAAGGTGCTTTCTATCTATTCCCCAAAAGCCCTATTTTGGATGATATAGCATTTGTGGAGGCTCTAAAAAAGGAGCGGATTCTAGCTGCTCCAGGCAGTGGATTCGCAGCACCTGGTTATTTTCGTCTTTCCTTTTGTGTAGAGATCTCTACAATTGAAAACGCCCTACCCTACTTTGAGAACGTAGCTAGGGTATTTAATCTTGTATAACAATTTATATCTATGCCTTTTTTTTAAACACTATTCTTAACTTTTCTTTCTATGCTTTTGAGAGTTTTTTCCACCAAATTTATAGGCATAACGTGATGTTTATACCGTTCTTTTTTAACTTGTTTTATCTTACCTTTGTCTCGAAGCTCTTTCAGCCAGGGAAGTAAGGATCCCTTGGGAATACCTAATTGCTGCAATAATTCTTTATTTCCTACGTCCTCTGTAGCTGTAAATCCTGCCTCTTTGGCATATAGCTTTCCGATGAGATACAATAAAATTTGCTCTTTACCACCTAGCTCATCCTTAAACAGGATATCAACTTTTCCATCTTTTGTTATACGAATGAATTGCTTCGCTAAATCAAAATTCTTTTCAAGAGCGTTAGAATAATCAACTGTCATTTGCTCAATTATTTTTTTTCTAAGATCATTTTCCTCCATGTAAATAATATAATCATAATTTTTTAAAAGTGTCAATTACCTTCAATATTGAAATTTTTATTATAATTTTGTTTCAAAAATCTGTTAAATAAATTTCTGCCTACATTTTCTTAAGAGAGAATTATAATATAATTATAATTTTTTCCGATATTTTGGAGGAATACCAGCTAAATTTTTTATTATAATTAGATTATTAACAAATTTTACAGCTATGAATTAAGATATATATTAGGAATAATCCAACTCTTACTGTGTTGTTAAGGGATTTTGTATTGTTTAAAATGTCTTTGTGTCTAAGAAAATAAAAGTTGCAGTTGCCATAAGTGGTGGCATAGATAGCGCTGTAGCGGCGTATTTGCTTAAGAAAAAAGGATATGATGTAACAGCTATCTTTTTACAACTAACAGATAGTAAACCAAACTTTTCCCCTCTAAGCATTGCCAAATTTTTGGACATTCCCTATGTCAAATTTGACCTAAGAAATGTCTTTAAGCAAGCAGTGATTGATTACTTTATCAATGCTTATCTCCGTGGAATGACACCCAATCCTTGTATCATCTGCAATCAGAAGATCAAATTCGGCCTCCTTTTAGAGAAAGCAAAAAGAATGGGATTTGACTACATAGCTACTGGGCACTATGCCAGAAAATGCTGGGATGAAAAAAGCAGACGTTATCTACTTTTACGCAGCATAGACAAAGAAAAGGAGCAATCTTATTTTTTATTTGCCCTAAATCAAGAGCAATTATCTCATGTTATTTGGCCATTAGGAGATTTAAGTAAAATAAAAGTTAAAGAAATTGCCCTAAGTATCGATTTACCTAATATAAACATTAAAGAGAGTCAAGAACTATGTTTTATTCCTAAAGGGGATTATCGCTACTTTCTAAAACAGTATATAAAGTCAGACTATGAGATTGGTGAAATTATAAATACAAAAGGGGAGCATTTAGGTTGGCACAAAGGGCTTTGGTACTATACCGTGGGACAGCGACACGGCATAGGAATACCAGAGGCTACACCCTATTATGTAAGGGCCTTAAATGTAAAGCAAAATCGATTAGTTGTTGCCAAACGGGAGGAGCTATACTCCTCAGAAATGATAGTAAAAGATGTAAATTTTATTGCCTTCCAAAAATTGCAAAAGCCTGTTCAGGCAATAGTGAAAGTACGTTATCAACATCCAGGAACACGGGCTACACTACTTCCCCTTACAGACAATAAGATAAAGGTAGTGTTTGCAGAACCTCAGTTTGGCATCACGCCCGGACAGGCCGCTGTATTTTATAAGGAAGATATCTGTTTGGGCGGTGGGTGGATTAGCCAACAAATAAACAAATTGATTAATGAAGAAACCAATAAAGACTCATAGAGAATATCAAGTCCTAAAAAAATGGCAAAGTCCAAATGATAAATTAAATTTAAACTTTAATTTTTCCTCTTAAGTTTCAGTTTTTTCTGAACTTTTTCAATAAGCCTTAATGTTTCCTTTGGTGCTGTTCCAGCAAAAGAGGTACGTCTAGCAATGGCCTTATTTATATTTAATACATCTTTTACATCACTACCAATTAAATCGCAAAGACCACGTATTTCCTCTAAACTTAATTCCTCTAATGCCTTGCCCGTTTTTTCACAGTATTTCACTATTTCTCCCACAATCCCATGGGCTTCTCTAAAAGGTACCCCCTTAAGGACTAAATAATCAGCCAGATCGGTAGCCAATAAAAACCCTTTTTCAGCAGCTTTTCTCATCTGTTCCTTATTAATTTTTATATTTTGCAAAAACACTGTTAGAATGTTTAAAATGGGCTTCAGGGTATCAATGGTACTAAACAGTGGCTTTTTATCCTCCTGCATGTCTCGATTGTAGGATAAAGGAATTCCTTTCATCACAGTAAGCAAATTAAATAAATTTCCATAAATATCCCCTACCCTGCCTCTTGTTAATTCTAATACATCAGGGTTTTTCTTCTGAGGCATAATGCTGCTGCCTGTGCAAAACGCATCATTGATTTCTATAAAATTAAATTCTTGACTAGACCACAATATAAAGTCTTCTGCTAAACGACTTAAATGCATAGCCAAAATGGAGGCTGCACTGAGAAACTCTAATATAAAGTCTCTATCACTCACTGCATCTATACTATTTTCTGAAACTTCCTTAAAGCCCAAAAGTCTTGCCACATAATGCCTGTCTATAGGAAGACCAGTGCCTGCCAAGGCACAGCTCCCCAGTGGTAAGATATCTACTCTTTTATAGCAGTCTCTTAGACGCTCAACGTCACGTTTAAGCATCTCTGTATAGGCCATCAAATAATGGGAAAATAAGATGGGCTGTGCATGTTGTAGGTGAGTATAGCCGGGCATAATAACATCTATATACACCTTTGCCAGTTTAGCTAAATTACCTCTCAAACCCTGAATCAATTCAATAATATTTTTAATTTCATCCCTTAGATAAAGACGCTCATCTAAGGCTATTTGGTCATTACGACTTCTGGCAGTATGGATTTTAAGAGCTAATTTACCTATCTTTTTCTCCAATGCCCTTTCGATGGCCATATGAATGTCTTCATCACTAACATCGAACAACAAATTCCCACTCCCTATCTCACCCTTTATTTCTTTTAACCCCTGAATAATTTTCTTAGCTTCTCCTTTTTTAATAATTTTCTGTTTGGCCAGCATATTTACATGAGCAATACTCCCTTCAATGTCATAAGCATAAAGACGTTTATCTAGATTAATAGAAGCTGTAAATGATTCTACTAAGCGTGATGTTTCTTTACTAAATCTACCTGCCCAAGGTTTTTTCACTACTTTTCCCTTTGATACCAAGTCTTAAGCCTTAATCCATGTAATCGAATAAAACCCTCTGCATCCCTTGGGCTATAGTCCTTGGCACCCTCAAATGTGGCCAATTCAGCTTTATATAAACTATAAGGAGACCTCCTTCCCAAAACAGTACATTGTCCTTTATAAAGCTTCATCCTTACATCACCACTTACATTTTCTTGAGTTTTGTCCATAAATACTTGAAGTGCTTCCCTTTCAGGTGAAAACCAAAACCCATAATAAACTAGCTCTGCATAACGGGGGATAAGGCCATCACGCAAATGCATCACTTCCCTATCCATGGTAATGGCCTCTAAGGCCTGATGAGCAATTCTAATCAGTGTCCCACCAGGGGTTTCGTATATTCCCCTTGATTTTATTCCTACAAATCGGTTTTCCACCAAATCAACCCGACCTATTCCATGTCTGCCCCCAATTTTATTAAGGCAGTTTAAAAGGCTTGCAGGGCTCATCTTCTGCCCATTCACAGCCACTGGATCACCTTTTAGAAAGCTAATGGTAATATCTTCTGGTTTATTTAAGGCCTTTTCAGGCGAAACTGTAAGGTTAAACATTGTTTCTGGTGCTGGTTTCCAAGGGTCTTCCAAATCCCCACCCTCATAACTAACATGGAGTAAGTTTCTATCTATACTATACGGTCTTTCCAGGGTAGCCTCTACTGGAATATCCTTCTCTTTTGCATAAGCCATCAAATCACTGCGGGCCTTAAACGGCCATTGTCTCCAAGGGGTAATAATCTTTAAATGCGGAGCCAATGCCATATAAGTCAATTCAAACCTTACTTGGTCATTTCCTTTACTAGTAGCACCATGAGCTACTGCATCAGCGCCTTCCTCTTTAGCAATCTCTATTTGTTTTTTGGCAATTACTGGCCTAGCCAAGGAAGTGCCTAGCAGGTAGCCAGATTCATAGACAGCATTAGCACGAAAGGCTGTAAAGACAAAATCTTTCACAAACTCCTCTTTTAAATCCACCATGTAAAACCTATCTGCTCCCGTGGCTAAGGCCTTTTCTTTAAGCCCTGATAAGTCTTCTTGTCCTATGTCTGCAGTAAATACTGCTAGTTGACAATTATATGTCTCTTTTAACCATCTTAAGATGACCGAGGTATCTAGACCACCAGAATAGGCTAACACTATTTTATTGATTTTCATGTGATATGTTAGTTTATTGAGTTTACATGGTTTGTTGGTTTATTGGGTTAAAAATCGTATAAACCCAAAAGAACTCAAGAAACCGCTTAAACATGTATCGTAATCATGTATCGTGCATGGTGTGTCATGAATCATATGCTTGTATCCTGGTCTCGGTATTATGCACTAAGCCTTACTGATTAGCTCATCTAACATAGCCCCATCAATGGTTTCCTTTTCTAAGAGCAATTGAGCCACCTTATGTAATAAATTGAGGTGGTCGGTAAGGACTTGTTTAACTTGTTCATAGGCTTGCATAACTAATTTTTTGACCTCTTCATCTATCTTGCGGGCTGTCTCCTCACTGTAATCTCTAATCTGTGCAAACTCTTTTCCTAAAAAGATGTGGTCTTCACGTTTACCAAAGGTAAGTGGGCCAATAGTGTCACTCATCCCCCAATTGCACCCCATCTTTCTTGCCAAT
>LJNA01000005.1 GCA_001304365.1 Syntrophobacter sp. DG_60
GAGCAAAAACTCAAAAAAATAGCAAAAGATTGTGGTGTACGGGTTTTGGGGCCAAATTGTGTAGGCCTTATAGATACCAACTCTAAGGTAAATGCCTCCTTTGCCTTAGGCATGCCTGAGCAGGGCAATATTGCCTTTTTTTCCCAGTCAGGGGCCATGTGTATTGCCGTCTTGGATTGGGCATTGGGTCAAAGGATTGGGTTTTCCAAGTTTATTAGCCTAGGCAATATGGTGGATATTTCAGAAATAGATATGCTCATAGCCTTAGGAGAAGATGAAAATACAAAGGTCATTTTGGGATATTTAGAAGGGGTAAATGATGGACGCACATTTATGCAAGTAGCAGAGGAAGTAGCAAGGAAAAAAACTATAATTTTGATTAAGTCTGGCATAACCTCTGCTGGGGCCAAGGCAGTTTCTTCACACACAGGCTCTTTAGCAGGTAGTGAATCTGCTTATCAGGCGGCTTTTAAACAAAGTGGGATAATCAGGGCAAGGACTATAACAGAACTTTTTAATTATGGCATAGCCTTTGCCTCTCAACCTTTACCCGAGGGTCCCAAAGTAGCAATTCTAACAAATTCTGGTGGCCCCGGGATTGTGGCAGCAGATGCCTGTGAGAATTCCTACTTACAGTTGGCAAGAATTAGCCCGCAGACAGCAGAAAGGCTTCGCTCTTTTCTACCTTCTATGGCGTCTTTTTATAATCCCGTTGATATTGTGGGGGATGCTCATGTAGAGAGGTATGAAAAGGCCTTAGATATTTTGATGGATGATAAAGATATAGATGCCATTTTGGTGTTACTCACACCAACGGCCACCATCGAGGTAAAGGAAACAGCCAGGACAGTGGCAGAGCATGTAAAAAATAGAAAAAAGCCCATTCTTTGCTCCTTTATGGGAGAAGTGCAGATAGAAAAAGGGACAAAATTATTAAAAAAACATGGGGTTCCTAATTATCTTTGCCCCGAGGATGCTGTGAGTGTTTTGGAAAAAATGTGGCAGCGAGAACACTGGCTTTCTTCTCCAAAAAAGGAATATCCCCAAATTTTGGCAGAGCGTACTAGGGTACGGTATCTTTTAGAAATAGCCAAAAGAGAGGAGCATTTTCATTTAACTGAAGATAAGGCCAAAGAGATACTTAAGGCATATGGTTTTGTCTTGCCAAAAACAAAATTCAGTAGAACTAAAGAGGAAGCAGCAGCAGCAGCTAAGGCCATAGGCTTTCCAGTGGTAGTAAAGGTTGTCTCACTAGATATTACCCATAAGACCGATGCAGGAGGTGTGATTTTAGATTTAAAATCCACAAAGGAAGTGAAGGAGGCATTTACAGAGATTATGCTTTCTGTGAAGAGCAAGGTGCCTAAAGCAGCTATATATGGTATATCTGTGCAAGAAATGATTCAGGGGGCAAAGGAAACAATTATTGGTTTTACCCATGACCCCCAATTTGGCCCGGTGCTTATGTTTGGTCTGGGAGGAATCTATGTGGAGATTTTAAAGGATGTTACATTTCGTGTAGCGCCTATTTCTAAGCAGGAAGCCATGGAGATGATTAGGGAAGTAAAATCCTACCCTCTGCTTAGAGGGATAAGGGGGGAACCTGCAGCCGATGTAAATACCTTAATAAATGGCCTACTTAGCTTGGCTCAATTGGCCTTGGACTTCCCGGAGATAATAGAGGCAGAGATTAACCCATTTTTGGTCAAGTCTGATCAAAACGGCGCCGTGGCTGTAGATGCCAGGCTTACCATAAGGAGGGAATAGATGCACAAGATTTATATTGGCTCTACAGTACCATTTTCTGGAAAGGGCCTGATTACATTGGGATTAGGCAAGGATTTACTAAATAAAGGGCTAAAAGTGGGATATTTTAAACCGTTGGGTAAATTGCCTCAAAAGGTAGAAGGGGACGTTATTACTGACCGCTTGGCCTATTTTATCTATAAGGTGTTGGATTTAAAAGAAAGTGTAGAAAATCTGTGTCCCATATGGCTTACCTATGAATTAAAAGTGAAGGCCCTTCGTGGAGAAATGGGTGACTTGATGTCTGAGATCAAAAAAGCATTTGAGGTGATGTCTAAAGGAAAAGAAGTAATGCTTATTGGTGGGGCAGAGACCATGTGGTTAGGCAACCTCTTAGGCATTTCTGGTTTTAAGATAGCAAATATATTAGGGGCAAAGGTGATTTTAGTAAATAAGTATGTGGGGGACTTTTTCTTAGATAGTATAGTTGAGACAAAGGAACATTTAGGTGATGGCTTTTTGGGAGTGGTTATCAATTGGGTAAGGGCGGAAGAGGAGCGCGACATTAAAGAATTGATTATCCCTTGGTTAGAAAAGATCGGGGTGCCTGTTTTGGGGTGGTTACCATTTGAGGCTTTTCTTACTTCCATAACTGCAGCGGAATTAAGTGAAAGACTGGGGGGACGCATTATTTGTGGACAGGAGTCCTTAGATAATTTTATACAAAATTATCTTATAGGTGGAATGGAGGTAGATAAATTTTTTGAATACTTAAGACGCACACCAAATGCAGCTGTGATTGTAGGGGGGGATAGGGCAGATATTCAGCTTTTGGCAATTGAACAAGGGGCAAAGTGTTTGGTATTGGCTGGGAACCTATCACCTAACGAGATTATTATTTCTAAGGCAGAACGTCGTGGTGTCCCTATTGTTTTATGTAGAGAGGATACCTATACTATAGCCAAGGGAATTCAAGAAATAGCGGCTAGATTAAGCTTGAAAGAAAAGGAAAAAGTAGAAAGAGGTTTAGCCTTGGTGAATAAGCATATAAACTTTGAACGCATATACCAACTATTAGGGATTTAAAATGAAAATATGCAGAGTCCATGATACAAGATACAGGATGCAGGATAATATATGTATCTTGTATTGTGCATCGTGAGGCTATAGGAGACTTTTTCAAATGAAAAAGGTAATTATGAGAGAAGATGAGATAAGGCGTGTCCTTATTAGAATTGCCCATGAAATTTTAGAGCACAATAAAGGAGTGGAAAATCTGGCCTTGGTAGGTATCCATACAGGTGGTGTCTGTTTGGCAAAGCGGTTAAGAGATATTATTGCTCAAATAGAAGGGCATCCTCCCCTATTTGGTACCTTAGATATCAACCTTTACCGTGACGATTGGACAAGACTCTCGCCCCAACCACTACTTAAGAAAACAGACCTCCAATTTTCCATTGAAGATAAAATTATAGTACTTATAGATGATGTAATTTTTACAGGACGCACTATTAGAGCAGCTATGGATGCCCTGATGGACTTTGGGCGACCACAGCGGATAGAGGTAGCGGTATTAGTTGACCGTGATCATAGAGAACTGCCTATTATGGCCAATTATGTGGGCCTTGATGTATCTACACTCCATGAAGATAGAGTGGATGTATTTTTGAAAGAAAAGGCAGGTAAAGATGAAGTGGTAATCTTTTCTAATGTTGATGAGACTTATGGAGGTTCGTAGAGACTTATAGAAAGCTTGTTAATCTCTGCTTATCTCAATCTATTTCTTTTTATTATTTCTCTCCTAACGCATTTACTACTGCTTGTGCTTTATCTAATAAATCCCCTTTTCTTTTTAAGGGTACAAGCAGCTCTCCTTCGGGGGTAAATCGATAGTCAGGATGTTGCCCTAAGAATTTAATAAGATGGGAAGTATCTAAAAGGACTGTTTTTTCAAAGACAAATCGTAGTGCTCCATTGCTTATATCTAATCTCTTTACATTAAAATGTCTTAGTGAAAGTTTTAGCTTAATAAGGTTAATCAAATTATCGGTGGGGTGGGGCAATGCCCCATAACGGTCTCTAAATTCATCTATAAGTTCAATTAGTTCCTCTTCATCTCTTATCATAGAAAGCCTCTTGTAGGCCACAAGTCGTTGATCTTTATGTTTAATATAATCTTTTGGGACATAGGCAGAGACAGGTAGTTTGATTTCTGGCTCTATACCCTCTGACATAGGTTTGCCCTTCAATTCATAAATGGCCTTTTGTAGCAATTCTAAATACATCTCATAACCTACTGAGGCAATATGACCTGATTGGGAGATGCCCAAGATGTTTCCTGCTCCCCTTATCTTTAGGTCATAAAGTGCAATCTTATATCCAGAAGAAAGCTCTACATGTTCTAATAATGCCTTAAGCCTCTTTTGTGCCTCGGAAGTCACCAATTTTTTATGAGGAACCAGCAAATAGGCATAGGCCTGCCTATTGCTCCTTCCTACCCTTCCCCTAAGGTGATAAAGCTGGGGGAGACCAAACATATCAGCACGGTTAATAATAATGGTGTTGACATTCGGGATGTCTAAGCCAGAGCCTACAATATTAGTGCAAAGCAAAACATCTATCTCTCTCTTTAAGAATCTAATCATGGTCTCTTCTAATACTCTTTCCTTTAACCTTCCATGGGCAATGCCCAACCTGAGGCCTGGTATAAGTTTAGATAAAAATTTGGCTATAGCAGGTATCCCTTTTACATATGGGTGCACAAAGAACACCTGTCCGCCCCTTTCTATCTCCCTAATGATTGCCTCACGAATAAGCAGAGGACTAAATCTTGATAAGTAAGTCTTTACAGGCAATCTATCAGGAGGTGGTGTTTCTACTAGACTTAAGTCCCTAATGCCTAAAAGGGAAAAAGAGAGGGTGCGGGGGATAGGGGTAGCACTTAATGTAATTACGTCTACCAGTATCTTCAATTTTTTTAAATGTTCTTTTTGCTTTACACCAAACTGATGTTCTTCATCAATAATTGCCAAACCTAAGTCCTTAAAGACTATGTCTTTTTGCAGAAGGCGATGAGTTCCGATAACAATATCAATAATTCCCTTTCTTAACCCTTGTAATATTTCTCTTTGTTCTTTTTTAGGGCGAAAGCGATTAAGACAGGCAATATTTACAGGGAGGTTTTCAAGTCTTTGTTCAAATGTGAGGTAGTGCTGTTCAGCCAAGATAGTAGTTGGGACAAGGACTGCTACCTGTTTTGCATCCAAAATGGCCTTAAATGCAGCCCTAATAGCTATTTCAGTCTTTCCAAAACCTACGTCTCCGCAAATTAGTCTGTCCATAGGATGAGATTTCATCATGTCAGCCAACACCTCATTTACTGCCCTCTGCTGATCAGGGGTTTCTGTATAAGGAAAATCGGCTTCAAATGCCTGATATTCTTTATCCAGGGGTGAAAAGACATGGCCTTTTTGGGCCATGCGTTTGGCATAAAGTTCTAACAATTCTTTAGCGATCTTCTCTACCGCTCTTTTTACCCGCCTTTTCGCACTCCTGAAGGCCCTTGCCCCCAGTTTGTCTAAATTTGGACTTTCCCCCTCTATCCCTACATATTTTTGAACTAGATTAAGCCTATCTATAGGTAAATAGAGCTTATCTGCGTTTTGGTATTCAATAAGCAAAAATTCACTATTTAATCCTCTTATATTTAGGCTTACTAAACTACGGTATATCCCAATTCCATGCTCTACATGCACTATGTAATCTCCTTCTTTTAGGTCTTCAAAAGTACTTACTGGCAAGGCTGGCCTGTGAGAAGGTGTTAAGTCTTTGCTAGGGATCTTAAAGTCACTTTCACTTATGATGACCATTCCCTCTATAGGCCAAACAAAGCCCTGAGAAAGTTTACCCCTATAGATAGTAAGCTCCCCTTTTTCTTTTTTAAATGGTGGCGTGGCCAACAAGGGTGCCATTTGATAGGATTTTAACAAACCTTCAAAGTTTCTTTGTCTAAAGACATCTTGACAAGTAAGACAGACTTTAAAGCCCTGTTTTAACCAGGCCTCTATATGTGATTTAAAACTTTTCACTACGTCTTCTGCGTCCATACCTTTAAAAGGTGTTTTTAAAGAGAAAGAGAGGCTCTTATGGTTTAACACAGGCAATTCATGAACATGAAGCGTTCGATATTGTTTTAAATGGTGTTTGATCTTTGAATAATCCAGATAAATTAGCTCTTTTGGTAGATGACGTGATTCTGCTAAATGATTTGTGAATTTATTTTCTATTTTTCTCCCAAAATCTAAAATTTTCTGAGGTTGCCACAAGCAAATAATAGTATCTTTGGGGAGATAATCAAAAATGGGACTAGGAGGAATATCATAAAAGAGGGGAAAGAGGGACTCAATACCTGGTTGATGAATAGGAACTTCTAAATACTGAGTCAATGGCCTTTCTAAAATGTTTAGTTTTGTCAGGTTTTCCCTGGCTTTTTGAAAATCTTGCTGGTTTCTGGGAATGGGGTTTGCAGGGATAATTATAAATTTACTTAATGTCCCTTTAGAACGTTGGCTAACAGGGTCAAAGAAGCGAATGGATTCCAGTTTATCTCCAAAAAATTCTAGTCTTAATGGTCTGTTATAGAGGGGTGGAGATAGGTCAATAATCCCCCCACGTACACTAAATTCACCCACTCCCTCTACTAGATTAACCCCTTGATAGCCAAGGCAATGTAAGGTGTAAATAAATTTTTTGCGGTCAATTTCTCCACCTTCTTGACAGAGCTCTATCCTTTTTGAAAATTCTGATTTGGGCAAAAAATAGGAAAATAAAGAGCGGATAGGGGCAACTACCAAGGGATGCTCTAGGTTTAATAAGGCAAACAGAGCAGAAAACTGTTGGCTTAAGGTATGTGGTAATGGGGAGAGGCCTTCAAATGGTAAAAATTCTTCACTAGATAATAAAAAGACGTATTTATCTGAGGCAAATGTCTCGGGTGGCTCTAAAAAAAACTTTAAATCCATTAACAATTCATTTGCTTCATAGACTGTAGGGGTAATAGCAAAAATAGGCCTTTTTAGAATGTGATTTAACTGTCCCAAAAGATAGGCTAAGGCGCTGCATTTTAGGTCTGTGATATGCAGTTTTTGGTCTTTATTAAATACCTCTATAAGCCTTTCAACAGCAGACATATTTAGACAATTATACAGCCCCTTTAGTATCTCTTCAAGATAAAATACTCAATACCTTGTAACAGAACAAACTGCATGATGCAGGATACATGATACAAGTTGCTTTTTAAAACCTACAATGCTATTATGGTTTATACCCAAAAAGCTAAATGGAGAAAAGACACATGGAACAGACTGCTAGACTTAATGAATTAATCATAAAGGGCATTAAACAACTCTCAGACCGAGAAAAACAAGAGGTATTGAACTTTATAGAATTTCTAAGGATAAAAGAAGATCAGTCTTTTATCGAATACGTCAACAGAAGAACTCAAGAAGCAATAGAGGCTAAAAAGAAGGGGCAGGCCTTTTCTTCCTTAGAAGAATTACAAAAAGAATATGCCTAGAACTTATTGGCTGGAACTCTCCCCCGCTGCCAAACGGGATTTAAAAAATTTGCCCCGCTCAGTCCAGAAAGAAATTGTCTTCAAACACCTTCCAGAAATTCGAAAGGAACCTTATTCAAACAGTGAGCCGTTGATAGGAACTTTGAAAGGAGAAAGATCCTATCATTTCGGTAGAAAGCCAGAATACAGGATCATTTACTATATTGAAGATGATTTGGTTACGGTGACCATCATTGGAACAAGGGAAGGTATATACAAGAGAGCTAAAAGACGGAAGAAATCATAACTAAGGATAGTAGCGAGGCTAAAAAGCAACCTGTCCCCTTTTCTATGTAAAATGAGAAATTCAAAAATCAAGACCAGCCCCCCCTTACTTTTCCTGAGGCAAATGCCTCGGGTGGCTCTAAAAAAAAATTTAAATCCATTAACAATTCATTTGCTTCATGGACTGTAGGGGCAATAGCAAAAATAGGCCTTTTTAGAATGTGATTTAACTGTCCCAAAAGATAGGCTAAGGCGCTGCATTTTAGGTCTGTGATATGCAGTTTTTTATTTTTATCGAATATGTCTATAAATTTTTGGATTTCCATCTTGGGAAGCCCGGTCTGCAGCTTTGCCCAGGCCCGTGGAGTAGCAAACCTTACTCTACGGGACAGGAAGAGCGCTTTTAGCGCTTACTCTGAAAGATTTGATTCCATAAAACACTCAAATGTATTTCTGCTGCCTGCTTTAGTGAAGATTATCCCTGGGGGCACTCTAAAGTTTTCTATTGGTTTGTCTTTTAAGATTTCTTTCATGAAAGAGAGCCAAATTGGGGCAGCGGCCCTCCCACCCGTTTCTTTTTTGCCTAAAGATTTGTAGTCATCACAGCCTATCCATACACCCTCAACATAAGATGGTGTATAACCAATAAACCAGGCGTCTGTATAATTATCAGTTGTGCCTGTCTTGCCCGCGGCTGGCCGACCAAGTGCCCGCACGCAGCGCCCAGTCCCTCGCAAAACCACGTCTTCTAACATATTAGTAATAATATAGGCTATTTGTGGGTTGATTACTGTTTTTGGCTGTGGTTCATTACTTTCTAATATATTTTCATCTCTGTCTAAGACCTTTAGTACAACAATTGGCTCAATATATTGACCTTGATTGGCAAATATAGCATAGATTCTAGTCAATTCTAGTAAAGAAAGACAGGTGCTACCCAATGCCAGGGATAGGTCATAGTTAAGGGGAGAAGTAATGCCCAGCCTTTTGGCACATTTAATTACATAACCTACACCGATGTCCTTTAACAATCTTATAGTTGCTGCATTGCGTGAATGGACCAAAGCATCGCGTAAACTTATGGGACCATGGAAGCGGCCTCCATAATTTTTGGGCTTCCAGACCTTTTCTCCATCAGTTGTATGCTCCTCATATACCACTGGATAATCATAGACTGTAGAAGATGGATTATAACCTTTGTCTATAGCTGCTGCATATATTATGGGCTTAAATGCAGAACCTGGTTGCCTACGGGCCTGGATTGCACGATTAAAATTTCCTTTTTCAAAGTTTTTCCCTCCTAACAAAACCTTTATAAAACCCGTTTTGGGCTCTAGGCAAAGCATTGCCCCTTCTATTTCTTCCCTATTTTCCTCATGTCTTTTTTCTATCTCCTCAATGCCAAGAAGGAGGGCATTCTTTGCTACCTCATGCATATTTATATTGGCGGTAGTATAGACCTGTAAGCCACCCTTATAGACCAAATTATAACCGTATTTTCTCAGTAGATATTGACGTACATGATCTATAAAGGCTAGGCATGCCTTGTTATTATAAGATGTGCTCTTAAGCTCAAGCTTTGTCTTCCAGGCTTCCTGTTTTTCTTTTTGGGTAATGTAATTGCATTTTACCATCCTTTGCAATACATAAAATTGTCTTTTCTTGGCCCTATCAAAGTGCCTGTAAGGGGAATAGCGTGTAGGGCCTCTTGGTATCCCTGCAAGGAGAGCTGCCTCTGGTAGATTGAGCTCCCAAACATGTTTACCAAAATAGGTTTGTGCTGCTGCCTCTACCCCATAAGCGCCATGTCCAAAGTAGATTTGGTTTAAATAGATAGATAAAATTTCATCCTTTGTTAAGTGTTTTTCTAGTCTGTAGGCAAGGATAAGCTCTCTTAATTTACGATATATGCTTCGACGAGATGAAAGTAGTAGGGACTTGACTGTTTGTTGGGTGATAGTACTTCCTCCTTGGACAATCTTTTTTGCCTTGATATCTTCGATAACAGCCCTTATAATGCCTAGCCAATCAAGGCCTTTGTGTTCATAAAACCTTTGATCTTCAGCAGCAACAAAGGCCCTAATCAAATAAGGAGGCACCCTTTCTAAAGGGACTAAGGTACGCCGCTCTATATAAAATTCATCTATTATTTGACCATCATCTGCATAAACTTTAGTGGCAAGAGGAGGGTAATAATCTTTGAGCTCTTTTATATCCGGGAGGTTATGGGTCAAAAATAGAAAGCATCCAACAGAAAACACAAGGCCCACAAGGGCGATAATGCTAAACCATTTTAAAAAACGCATACAAAATCATATAAACCTTATGGTGTTTTGTCAATTAGTAATATAGTAAATATGGTTAAATACTAAACAGCCTTCCTCAGACCTTAAGCCCATTGATATATTGCCTTTGACTAACAAGTTTGATAGAAAGCAATTTTTTTGATATTCTAATACTAAACCAAAAATGTCAAAAAAAATAGATGTAGAGCTTAACAGAGAGCACTTAATCGCACAATCACCCTTAAACAATTTCTTAAGCATCTTTAAAGATATTGCAGGAATATATAATTGTCACCCATATTTAACAGGTGGCAGCGTAAGAGATTTGCTACTTAATAGGAAGGCGAAGGATTGGGACATTGCAGTAACAGGGAATATTGGTAAAATAGCCAAGGTTTTTTCTAAGAAAATCAATGGGAAATGTATTACCCTAGATGAAATCTTTCAAACATTCCGCGTTATAAAAGGGGATCTTATATTTGATTTTACCACTTTGCGGGAAAATGATATCTTAGAAGAGTTAAGGATTCGTGATTATACAGTTAATGCCTTAGCCATTGATTTACTGAATCCTGCCTCTATTATTGATCCACTGGGTGGTCTTTCTGATTTAGAAAAGAGACGCATTCACCTTATTTCTCCTTCTGCCCTATCTTCAGACCCGCTGCGTGTCCTAAGGGCATTTAGACTTGCAGCAGAATTAAATTTCTCTATTGATGAATATACCTGTTTGGGCCTAAAAACCTATGCGTATTTGCTGGAGCATGTAGCAAAAGAAAGGATTAGACAGGAACTGGACTTTTTATTTTCTACCTCAAATGTTAGTTATTGGCTTTCGGAGATGGGAAGTTTGGGTATATTTAAATTCATTTTACCAGAAATAGAAGCACTAAAGGGTGTAGCCCAAAATGATTTTCATCATCTGGATGTTTATGAGCACTCCTTGCTTAGTTTGGCTTATATAGAAAGAATTTTGGGTAGCCCTAGAAGATTCTTTTATACCCATTTAAATAGGATAGATACCTATTTAAAAGATCCTAAATGTCATGTCTATCTTAAATGGGCAGCACTTTATCATGATTTGGGAAAACCCGCTTGCCAGGTACTGGGGGGTAAGCGCACTACATTTTATGGGCACGATCGGGTCAGCGCAGAAATATTTTCCAATATTGCAAAAAGGCTCCGTTTTAGTAAGAAAAATAGCGATGCTATTACATTTTTAATCTTACATCATATGCGTCCATTTTATCTTTTGCACATTTATCAAAGAGCGACTTTAACCATGCGTGCAATCCATCGTCTCGTCAGAGCAGTGGGATCTCATGTTATAGGGCTTTTTTTATTGGCTATGGCTGATAGTTTGGCTACAAAGGGAGATGGAAAGCCAAAGGATTATGAGGAACATCTAAGGAGTCTATTTAGTCATGTTATGGATGTGTATGAAAGTTATTTACAGATTAAAGAAAGGCCCCGTCTAGTAACAGGCCGTGACATCCAAGTCTGGTTTGGTCTCCCCCCTTGCCCTAAAGTAGGTGTTTTATTAAAGCAGGTTGAAATGGCACAACTTTCAGGTGAGGTTTCTACAAAAGAAGAGGCAAAGGCGTGGCTAGAAAACAAGATGCAGGACAAATATCGTGTATCATGAATGGTATGAATATTCCTTTTCATAAGCCTTATATAACCGATGAGGAAATAAATGCGGTCGTTGATACCCTAAAGGGTGGCTGGCTAACTATGGGGCCAAAGACTGTTAAATTTGAGGAGGCATTTAAGAAATATGTAGGATGTGGGCATGCTGTTGCCTTTAATTCTTGTACTGCTGCCCTTCATTTAGCCTTGGATGCCATTGGTTTAAAAGAAAGAGATGAGGTTATTATACCTGCTATTACCTTTGCTGCCACTGCGGAGGTTGTATGCTATTTTAAAGCAAGGCCGATTTTTGCGGATGTAGAAAGGGATACTCATAATATGGATGTGTCAAGGATTGAGCAGAAAATCACATCAAAGACAAAGGCTATAATCCCTGTCCATTATGGAGGGCAACCATGTGATATGGATGAAATAATGCAGATAGCAAAAAAACACAATTTATATGTCATTGAAGACGCTGCCCACGCACTGCCTTCATTTTATAAAGATAAAAAGATTGGGACCATCAGCAACATAACCTGTTTTAGTTTTTATACTACAAAGCCCTTGACAACGGGCGAAGGAGGGATGGCCACTACTGAGAATGAAGACTGGGCGGAAAAAATGAGGGTTATGAGATTGCACGGGATAAGTTCGGATACCTGGAAGAGGCATTCTCAGGAAGGTTTTTGGTATTATGAAGTTATAATGCAAGGATACAAATATAATATGACAGATATCCAGGCAGCACTTGGTATGGAACAATTAAAAAAATTAGAATTTATGAGTGAAAAAAGAAAAAAGATTGCTCAAAGATATAATAAAGCATTTGCTGGTATAGAAGAAATAATTATACCCTTTGTTAAGGAGGACAGAGTAACATCTTGGCACCTCTATCCAATAAAATTGAGGGTTGGGGGTCTAAGGGTTGATAGGAATAAATTTATTGAAGAATTAAGGAAAAGGGGCGTATTTACAGGTGTCCATTTTATTCCCTTATACAGGTTTCCATTTTATAAGAACAATTTTGATTACAAACTATCTGATTTCCCTAATTGTGAATGGATTTATGAAAGGGTCATCTCACTACCCATTTATCCAGGCATGAGAGATGAAGAAATTGATTATGTAATAGAAAATATGGTAACTTTGATAAAAACATTGAAGCGATAGATGGTTAGATATTACTGATTACGAATACAAATTATGCAATAATTTAGGCATACTTTTGTTCTAATGGAATTGTTAAAAAGTAAGAAGCTCCCTGTTTCAGTAATGGTGATAACTAAAAATGAGGAAAAAAGACTTGTTTCCTGTCTTGAAAGTGTTAGCTTTGCTGAGGATATAGTAGTTTTAGATTCGGGAAGTCAGGACAAAACCATAGAGATTGCTAAATCACTTGGTTGTCGAGTATTTGTTGAAGAATGGAAGGGCTTTGGTCTTCAGAAACAGAGTGCTGTAGGAAAGACCCACTATAGATGGGTATTAAGTCTAGATGCTGATGAGAGGATACCTCCTGAAACAGCAAAGGTCATCTCCCAAGTTATTCAAGATCCAAAAGCTAAAGCCTATAGTTTTCCGCGGAAAAATTTCTTCCATAAAAGGTGGATCAAAAACTGTGGCTGGTGGCCTGATCGAGTAATTAGGCTTTTTGATAAGGATAAAGGGAGATTTAAACCGGTGATGGTCCATGAATCATGGATTACCGAAGGAAAGGTGATAAACCTAAATGCCCCAATAGAGCATTATAGCTTTGAAAATTATTCACATATGATAAATAAATTAAATCAATTTTCCACCGCTGCAGCTAGACAATTATTTGAGGAAGGTGTCAGGGTGACACCTTTTAGTCCCTTCCTTCATGGATGGTGGATGTTTATAAGGACTTATTTTTTGAAGTTAGGCATTTTAGATGGTCTTGACGGACTTGTTATTTCTCTTCTTAATGCGGGAGGTTCCTTTTTTAAATATGCAAAACTATTAGAGCTTCAAAGACATGAGAAGTCTACTTAAAACTTTATGATTTAAATGCGTATCTTGGCCATTAAGTTAAAGCAAATAGGAGATGTGCTGCTGTCTGAACCTGCTTTAAGGGCAATAAAGACCCATTTTCCCAGTGCCCATTTAACCGTAATCGTTAATAGCTACACCGCCCCAATGTTAAAATATGTAGATTATATTGATGAATTATTGGAATACAATCGTCAGTTAAAAGAATTAAGTGTTTTAAAAAGGATTAAAGGGGAATTAAAATTTTGCAAAAATTTTTTTCTTAATAACTATGATATGGTCATAAATTTTGCTACTGGAGATAGGGGAGCTATCTACTCCTTACTTTCAGGGGCAAAATATAAAATTGGATTTTTTACAAAAAATGGACTTATAGGTAAAAATCTCATTTATGATAAGCTTCTAACAGAACCAGATACACATACTGTAATGCATGATTTGTATTTAGTGTGTAAGGGGCTAAATATTTTACCCAATGCTTATAAAGTTAGGTTTTATTTAAAAGATGAAATCATAGACCATGCTAAAAACAGATTGCGCAAACTGGGAATTAATCAAGGTGATTTATTAGTTTATCTCCACCCACTAACCCATTGGCCATTTAAGTCCTGGAGAGATGATTATATGGCCATAGTGATTAATTGGCTTTTGAAAAATAGTATAAAGGTTATTATAGGTGGAAATGGAGAGAAAGAAAAAAAAAGAGTGGAAAATATACTTAGTTTTGTCAATAAAGGAAAGGTGATAAATTTAGTAGGAAAATTGGATTTAGAAGAATTGTGTGGAATAATCTATCATTGTCATTTATTTTTTGGTGTTGACAGTGCACCTATGCACATTGCTGCTGCCTTAAATAAGCCTGTAATCGCATTATTTGGCCCTAGTCTTACACACAGATGGGGGCCTTGGGAAAACGACTTGTGTCATACTGTAAAACCCTTTCAATCTCCTTATAAAAAAAATGGTATCCAATTTTTTGGAAAACATATTATTATCCAAAAAGATTGGCCTTGCGTCCCTTGTGATAAAAGGGGCTGCAATAACAAGGGATTTTCTAAGTGTTTAGACGAAATTAGACCAGAGGAGGTTATAGCTATACTTCAAGAAAAAATATCTCAGGTCTTCATTACTTCTCCTTGAGTATGTTCAATCTTGCCTTCTTGTACAACCCCTATACTTGATGAGAATAGGCCTAAGATAGCCATAAAAAGCATAGCATTTTCCGTAGCCAGCGCAGAATGTACTGTCCCAATAAGAAAAAGGTGAATGAGATTTCCGAAACAGGCATACCATAAGGCGGTACTAATCCCTGCTTGTCTATTTCTAGTTTTGTAAAGAAGATGCAAATATGACCCCAAAAAGATAAGAAAGGAGAGAAGTCCAAGTAATCCCCTTTCGCTAGCAATGTTTAAAAAGACATTGTGGGCATCACTGCTCCTTATATCTCTAGGGAGATTATATTTTAAGCAATTTCCCTCCAGATGGTAGGTTCTTGGCCCAATACCTAAAAATGGTCTGTCCTTTATTATCCTTACTGCTCCTTCCCAAATTCCGTAACGTAGTTGCAAACTCTGAGAAAATGGTCGCTTTAATACCTCAACTCTTTCTTTTAATGGGATAAAAAGAGCGACAGCGATAATTAAAAAGCATCCAAAAGCTAGTATCTTAAAATGCCTCCTGAGGGCACAAAGGAGTAAAAATATTATAGCTACAGAAAAAAGGGCTGCCCTAGCCAAGGATAAAGAAAGTACAATACAAGTTAATAGGGTAGCAATTACAATAAGAACCAAAAAAGCCCTTTTTTCTATGCTATTAGTTAGCAATATCCCAAAGACCAAGGAAAGAAAAAATGCCAAATATGTAGCAGTAGCAGTATGATAGCCAATAAAGTTTATGGACTCTAGAGAGAGTGCTTCTAAATAATGTTTTATACCTATAAGGTCTCCTATTATCATGGAGATTATAATTATTAAAATGGCAATTTCTATTCTAGATGTAGTGTTAATACTGTGTTTAATTAGAAAAAAAAACATAACAAACCTAAAGGTGTCCCAAGCACCTTTCTTTAGGGCATAAACCCTATAAGGAGAAAAGATAGCGCTAACTATAGTAAGAGAAAGGAAAAGCAATAATGCCTTATCAATCCCAGAAAACTGAATCTTATTTCTGTATATAATATTCTTCATAAAGAAGAAAAGGAGTGCGAGGATAAGTCCAATATTTTTGGAGGCTTCAAAGAGCGGCAATGAAAATAAAGTCACTAAAATAAAACTATAAAGAGCTTTGTCGAGGACTCCGCTAGTTTCATTTTTTCTTTGCTCTGCCATCAAATGTTCTATTTCCTATTCTTTTATCTCAATGGCCTCTTCAATAAGCATTATAGGGATATCATCCTTAATAGGATAAAACAGCTTGCATTTGTCACATATCAGACCCTCTCCCTGAGGTCCCTTTTCTACATAGTGCAAATCTCCCTTACATTTGGGGCAGGCCAAGATATCTAATAAATCCTTGCTAATAGGCATCTTACCTCCTCATACTTTTATTCTTAATAAATCTTGAGCAATAATGAGTGGCCCATAATAATACCTTCTGCATTGGGCTACTGGGTCGACTGCGTCACATTCTGGATAGAGATGGGTAAGTATTAAGCATTTACAATCTGACTTTTTTGCAATTTTTCCAGCGATACTGGGTGTTAGGTGACCGGCGGTCTTTTCTGGAAAAGATGCCTCACAAATAAAGATATCCGCATCTTTTGCCAGTGAAATAAGTGCATCTGTTTCTTCTGCGTCCCCTGAATAGGCCAATATTTTCCCTTCTGTCTCTATGCGGTAGCCTTGACTATTTTCTGTATGAAAGGTAGGAAATGCATGTATTAAGATGTCATTTTGACTTATTTTCTCATAGGGGGAGATTTCTGATAAAACTGCCTTTTCTTGAGGCAAAACAACCCACTTTCCATAAGCCATCTTTAATTTTTCATAAAAATCTAAAAAACCAGTAGGTCCAAAGATGAGTACAGGTTTATTGGGCCTGAATTGAGGCTCATTTTTAGCGGCAAATAAAAAGTGGACCAAATCAGCCACGTGGTCAGGGTGAAGGTGGGTGTATAGAATTATATCTATTTTTGAGAAGTGGACATTTGCCTTGAGTAACTGCCTCAATGTCCCTGGCCCACTATCTATAAGCACATGGCTGTTTTTAATTTTTATCAAAATGGCTGGACAGGCCCTAAGCAAAGAGGGTACACCTGTACCAGAACCTATAATGACTACCTCTAACATAGGCTCTTTCCTGCATTGTAAATTTTAGACAGAATATCATAATGCTCTCCTATTTGCCCTTTTGCATCAAAACCTGAATAAAGGAAGACATTTTTTAGCCTAAAGCCTATGGCATTAAAAAAGCATTTTACCGTAAGTATTGCCCCTTCAAACACCCATTTTCCTTTAGTGCCAGCCACTGAGATAAAAAAGGCAGGCTGAAGGCTCCTGTCCTTGTGCAATCTCCTTTTATGCCATAAGGCCTGGCAACGATCGATTAAGATCTTAATTTGGGCAGTTACATTACAAAAATAAATAGGGGAGGCTAAAACCAGACATTCCGTATTAATTAGTGCTTTATAGACACTATCCATATCATCAGAAATAATGCACTTACCTGCTGTTTCACACTCATCGCAGGCCAGACAAGGTGATATATTTAGTTTCCTTACATAGACCTTTCTTATTTTATGCCCACTATTGCTTGCCCCTTTAAGAAATTGATCCAGGAGTAAATCTGTGTTTCCACCCTTTCTTGGACTTCCATAGACTCCCAATACCCTCATCTTTTATGCGCCATCCACAAAGACACGCTCTTCCAAGGGCAACCAGTCTTCGGGGTTTGCCAAATAATCACGTACATCTGAAAGCATCAAATAATATCTCCTAGTAGCATAAGAAAGTCCTATATAACATCTCTTTGCCAATGGCTGAATGGCCTCTTTTTCCTTCTCATCCAGAAATATAAAGTATTCCCTTTCTAATTTCATAGCCAAATCCAAGAGCTTGAGGTCATCCGGACAAATGTGCCGAGTTCCACCAGATATCTCACTTAACTTTTCAAAGGGATTTTTTTTACACTGCTCTGGCTCCCAAAGAAAACGATCAATGCGCCATCCATATCCCCCCTTAAAGGAGTCATACACCTGATGGGCCCTAGATAGCTGCCTTTGTTTTTCCTCAGCCAATATACTAAACACCCTCTGACAAAGAGGATGAATGGCCCTTTCGTGAGCTTGGATATAAAAATCTCTGACCTTTTCTCCCTTATCAATTGTTTCTCTTAAAATATCTAATGTATTGCCTTCCATTGAATTTTCCTCCAGAATAAATTGCGATTCTAGTTATAACACCAGTGCCTGACTGTTGATAAATAAACGCTTATAATAGATTTGCTTCAATTTCTCTAATAAACTATAAGAAATACATAGATTCCCATAACCTGTACCCAATTCTACCCCTTCTTTATTTTCCCCATGAAAATCCGAACCCCCTGTAATAGCCAGGCCAAAGGTCTTTGCTAGTTCTAAATAACTTGCTATTTGGGCAGGGTTGTGGTCTGAATAATAGACCTCTATGCCTACTAAACCACTATCTTTTAATTTCTTGACAAACCTTTTGAGCTCATATTCGTCTAGGTGCAGTGTATAAGGGTGGGCCAAAACAGGTAAGGCATTTGTTTCTAATAAGATGTCTAAACACTGCTTAGCTGTAATGCGCTCCTTTTCCACATAAGCTGGCCTCCCTTTCCTTAAAAACCGCTCAAACGCCTCATCAATGCTATTTACTATGCCTTTTTTAATAAGCACCTGTGCAATATGGGGACGACCTATCTGACCACCGCCAGAGACAGCCATTACTTCTTGGTAATCAATAGGAATGCCCAATTTTTGCAATTTTTTTATAATCTTTGGATTTCTCTCCGCCCTTGCCTCTTGCAATATAGAAACTTTTCTTAAAAAATTTTTGCCTTCGTAATCTACAAAATAACCCAGAATATGGAGTGTTCCCTTCTCAAAATAGGCAGAGAGCTCTACACCCGATATTACTTCTAAGTCCAGTTCTTTTCCTGAATCTATGGCCTCTTCATTACCTGCAACTGTGTCATGATCTGTTAAGGCAATGGCTGAAAGCCCCTTTTTCCTAGAGAGTTTCACCAATTCTTTTGGACTAAAAGAGCCATCAGATGCAGTAGAATGGACGTGCAAATCTATCAATTTCATCACAAGTTATTTGACTCCATCCTTTAAAGCAAAATCAATAATTTCATCTATCCTTTCTACTAGGACGAATTTTATCTGTTGCTTTACATCTTCTGAAATTTCTTTTAAATCCTTGGCATTTCTTCTAGGCAATATCACATATTTTATGCTTGCTAAATGGGCAGCCAAGACCTTTTCCTTTATTCCACCTACAGGTAAAACCAAACCACGTAATGTAATTTCCCCTGTCATAGCCAAATCGCCCCTAACAGGTCTACTAGTAAGCAATGAAACTAAGGCAGTACAAATAGCCACACCAGCAGAAGGACCGTCCTTTGGGATAGCACCTGATGGTATATGGATATGGATATCATTATGTTCATAGAAGTCTTCAGGGATGCCAAATTTTTGTGTCTGAGAGCGGACATAGCTAAGGGCTGCTCCAGCAGATTCCTTCATTACTTCACCCAGTGAGCCAGTGAGGACAAGACTTTTTTTGCCTTTCATCTTTGTGGCTTCTATAAA
>LJNA01000096.1 GCA_001304365.1 Syntrophobacter sp. DG_60
CAATAAGGCTGATTATATTGCTAGTCTCAGTGCCAAAACGTATCCCATAGGCAATTTCATAGATATTCCTTAATTTATTTCCTATATCTTCTAATAGTCCTATGGGGTCATCCTTTGTTTTTTCTAATTTAATCTTTACACCAGAGGGGTTAAAAAAATCAAATATAGATGAAATCCTTTGCCTCAATGCCTCATATACATGGGAAGGACCCTCAAAAAAGCGCTCATCTGGCAAGGCATAAAATATCATCACATGGCGAAAGGATGTGTGTACACATGCATCGATAAGTTCCCTTAGATTTGACAACACCAATTCCCTTTGGCGTGTGCTGAGGCTAGAAATTTGTTCTACTTCGTCAAATAGAATTATAAGGCCACTATAACCTACGCTTCTTACCCATTGCACAAGGGACCTTATCATGGAAAATGCATTGCTTCGATCAATGGGGACCAAAATCCCAAATTTTTTGTGCATTTCTCTATCATAACCCTCTAGCCTCAACCATTGTAAAATCTGGCGAAACTCCTCCTCTTTCTCATGATGAAGTGCCAAAAATGCCTTAGTTACTGCCTTAGAAAAGTTTATATTCTCAATATTTCTCTCAATAGAATACAAATATTGCTTAATTTCCTTTTCTAATTGCTTTTCATCAATCCCTGCCTCCTTAAAAAGCCCTATTTGCCTCTCATACCAAGCTGCCAAAAATGGCTCAACCCCCTTTTCCATACCTTTTAACAACTCTGCTGAACTTAGGGGATATGTTAAATTGTTCACAATAGAGCGATAAACAGACTCTAAACGGTGGAAGGGTGTCTCTTCTGGGCTTAAAGAGACATAGCTAATGGCAAAATTTTCTTGCCAGGAAAGTTCCCTTATACAATAGAGGAAGTGTGTCTTTCCCCCTCCATAGGCACCTATGACAATCTTAACAGCCGCCCCGCCTTCTTCCTTAATATATGTCTTAAGGTATTCCTGATGAATTATATTAAGGTAGTCATCTAAACCGGCTGTAAAAAACTGAAAACCATACTCTGGTGGGGTACCATAGGCCCCCACTGTCTCAATAATACGTCTTGCTATATGAGGACTAATGTTCATCTAAGGCAGCCCTAAATCTCTTTATTATATCTTTATAATCAGATTGATCAAAGATGGCAGAACCAGCCACAAATATATTTGCTCCTTTACTTGCTACACTTTTAATGTTTTTCTCACTAATCCCCCCATCTACCTCTAGGTCAATCTCCTTTTTGGCGTTATTCAACATATCCTTGACTGCCTCAATCCTCTTAAGTGTACTGGGGATAAAGGACTGTCCAGAAAAGCCAGGATTAACACTCATAATTAGCACCAAATTTACCTCTGCTAATATGGGTTCTAAAAAGTGCAGAGGAGTAGCAGGATTTAATGCTACACCCGCATTTTTACCAAGAGATTTAATAGTTTCGATAGTGCGATGTAAATGGGGACACGCCTCTACATGTACAGTCAATATATCCGCCCCTGCATTGGCAAATGCCTCTAAAAGTCTATCTGGTGCCTCAATCATTAAATGTACATCCAAAGGCAAATCCGTTATTTTCCTAATAGAGGCCACTACAGGTGGACCTATAGTCAAGTTTGGTACAAAGTGGCCATCCATAACATCTATATGGATCAGATCTGCACCGGCCTGTTTAACAGCTTCTATCTCTTTTTTAAGCTGGGCAAAGTCTGCTGAAAGTATAGAAGGTGCAATTTTATAACGCATTATTCAAATTCTTTTTATATAGGAAAATTTCTAGTCGTCAAGGCTTAGCCTAGCGGCAAAGAATCCATCTAGGCCATGAATGTGTGGAAGGGTCCTAAGATATCCTTCAGGTGTGCACAATGCCTTGTAATTCTGGATATTCCTTTTTTTGAAACAAGGAATAACTTCATATTTCTAATGTTTTACCCTATGGAATAGGAAAGTCTTATTCCACCAGGTAAACTCAAATTATTATAATTTGGGTTTGTCATCCTAACCTTTTGCCTGGAGAGATAGGATAACCTTTGACAAATTCAGAAACCTTTAACCTCTTTTTCCCTGGTCTTTGTAGCTCTTCAATCAACACTGCCCCATCCTTTACGGCCACCTTAATGGTGGTGCTGTCTATCTCTAAAATCGTGCCAGGCTGGACTTCCCTGTCTAGGGAAATGCCCCTAGCCTTAAATAATTTTAATAGTTCTCCATCTAGATATGTATAGGCACTAGGCCAAGGGGCTAAACCACAGATAAGGTTAGCAATGGCCTTTGCAGGCCTTGACCAATTTATCAAACCATCTTCCTTTCTCAAACGAGGGGCATAGGTAGCAAGACTTTCATCTTGATGAACTGCATGTAGTGTACCTCTTTTCATACCACGGATGGCATCCAATAACACTTTTGCCCCCATCTCTGCCAATCTATCATGGAGCTCTCCTGCTGTCTCACCTGGGGAGACCTCTATTGCCCTCTGCAGGACAATATCACCACTATCCAATTTTTCACAAATCTTAAAGATAGTAACACCTGTCACCCTTTCACCATTTATAATGGCCCAATTTATAGGGGCGGCCCCGCGATATTTTGGCAAAAGGGAGGGATGAACACATATAGCCCCTAAGGCAGGGATGTTTAAGATTTCTTTGGGCAGGATTTGACCATATGCTACTATCACTATCAAATCTGGTTTTAAATCCCTTATTAGATTTATGAATTCTTTATCTCTTGCTATTTTTGGTTGATAAATTGATAAATTATGCTCCTTGGCCAATAGCTTAATAGGGGGTGGACTAAGCTTCTTTCCTCTGCCTTTAGGACGGTCAGGTTGAGTGGCTATCCCTATAATTTTATCCTCACTCTTTATTAGGGCCTCTAAAGAAGGTGAGGCAAAAGAGGGGGTGCCAAAGAATAAAATCCTCCACTCACCCGTTTGTGCATCCATTAAAATACTAAAAAATGAGAAATGTCAAAGCTCAAATGTCAAATGAAGCCCAAAATCCAAATGACAAAAAGAAATAATTTCATCATAGCCAAGAGAAGATTTCAATTGACATTTGGATTTTGTCATTTGGATTTTTAGGTTTTTTGTTTTAAGTGTTTTAAGATGCGCCTACGATAAAGCTCCCTTTTAACTCTCCCCAGACGGTCAATGATTAATGTGCCTTCTAGATGATCTATCTCGTGCTGAAATATCCTGGCCAAAAGACCATTTGCCTCTATTTCTACCATTTTTCCCTTTAAAGGGTCATAGCCCATTACCCTTACCTTTGAATATCTTTTAATCTTGAATATAAAATCCGGGATGCACAAGCAGCCCTCTTCCTCTACAACCTTCCCCTCTGCCGTTAAAATTTTGGGATTGACCAATACCATTAGCCCCTGGGCCTTCTGTCCTGTGGGGTCAAGCACTATCAGGCGCAAAGACTTCCCAATCTGTGGGGCAGCTAGACCCACCCCTGGGGCATCATACATGGTTTCTGCCATGGTTTCTGCCAATTTTCTAATCTCTTTTCCCACATCCTTTATAATTTCTGCCTTGCGCTTTAATGTAGGGTGTGGATAGGTGAGAATGGGTAAGATCATTAGATTTCTCCCAAAATGGTCTCCAATTTTTTTGCATCTCTAAATCCCTCTACTTTAATGGCTACAGATTTTACACCTTCTATGTCTTTAATTGCCCTTTTAATATCATAGGCCAGCTTATAGGCCAAAGGGCAAACAGGAGACGAGGGACGAAAGACAATCTTTACATTTCCCTCTTTATCCATGTTTGCATCCGGAATAAGCCTCATCCTTATCACATCAATCCCTGTAGCCGGGTCAATTACCTTGCTCAGTGCCTGAATAATTAGGTTTTCCAGGGCTTGCATAGATTTTATATAATCTCTTTGGGGTTAAAAAACAAGTTCACAGTTTCTTGTGTTTCTTGGGTTCATTGAGTTTAGACCCAATAAACCCAACAAACCGTGTAAACCCAACAAACCATTTTTCATTTGACATTTCTAAGTGCGGTATTTTTCTAATAATTTTACTGTAGCATAAACACACTTATTATAAGGGATATCTATCCCTTTATTTCTTGCCTTCCTTATAAGGGCACCAGTAATGCCTTCAATCTCTAAAGTCTTACCCCTTTCAAAATCAACCAGCATGGATGTCTTATAATCCATAAGGTCTTCTGAGGGGTTAAGATAATCATCGATGGTCTTTGTTTTTAGCTCAATACCATATGCCTTAGCCACTAAAGTGGCCTCTTCCATTAGGTTTCTCAAAACCTCTTTCGTCTCAGAAACTTTAAGCATCTGACTTACAGTAGCCCTGGTCATTACTGAATAAGGGTTAAAGGAAACATTCCAGAGGAGTTTTTTCCATAGGGCATAATTTATATCCTTAGAGACCCTTGCCTCTATACCATTTGATTTTAAAAAATTTACTATTCTCTCTACCCTCTCTGTAACCTTCCCTGAAAGTTCACCTATTTCAAGGAGGCCTGCTGCCTGATGGACTACAATACCAGGTGATTCAACATAGGTACCAATAAAGGCAGTAGCCCCAAAAACCCTGTCTTTTCCAACTACCTTGGAGAGAATCTCCTCATTTTCTATACCGTTTTGCACGGATATAACTACAGAATCTTCTTTGAGCATAGGCAGAAGTAGTGGGGCAACCCTTTCAGTATCATAGGATTTCACGCAGAGTAAAACAACATCTGCCTTCCCTGCCTCCTCAGGATTTTCTCTGGCCTTTACATTTACTGTGAATTGGCCATGTTTAAAGCTCTTTATAGTCAATCCCCTTTTCTTTATGGCCTTAAGTATCTTTCCTCTGGCTATAAATACCACATCCACGCCACCTTTTACCAAAACTCCACCATAGAAACCACCTAAGGCACCTGTGCCAAAGATACCTATTTTCATTGTTTACAAAATATTTGGCAAAATCCCTTGTGTCAACCCTGAATCTTCAAAAATCGTTTGTTGCCAAACCCTTCTTTCTAAGTTATATTAACAAAAAAGAGTTAAGCCATGTCTTCATAAGGAGTAACTGTGGGTCTTACGGTATTAGAGATACAAGTTGGAAATCCTGCCAGCCCAGAGGTAACAGAGAAGGTAGAATTTTTAGTTGATTCTGGGGCTATCTATTCTGTGGTCCCTAAACCAATTTTGGAAAAACTGGGCATTAAGCCAATAGGAGAACAGGAATTTAGATTGGCTGATGGTACAAAGGTTGTGCGTAAAAAAGGTATTGCCCTCTTTAAATATGGAGAAAGAATTGGTGGAGCAGATGTGATCTTTGGCGAACAAGGCGACCATACACTTTTGGGTGCCTTTACTTTGGAGGCGCTTGGGCTAATGCTTGATCCATTAAGGCGTGAGCTAAAACCACTTCCCATGGTGCTTGCCACTTCACTGTATTGACATATTGATCCCTATAATGCATCCTTTTATTCAATGCTGGTATCCATTGTAGTACCTGTCTACAACGAGGCCCAGGTCTTACCTATTTTTATAGAATCATTGCTTAAAGCAACTAAAGGCTGGTCTGAAGATACAGAAATTACATTTGTAGACGATGGCAGCACAGATGAGACTGCAGAGGTAGTTAAAGCCCATATTGATAAAGTTCCAAGTAAAATAAGGCTTATCCGTCTTTCTAAAAACTACGGTCAGGCCATTGCCCTCTCAGCCGGACTTGATAATGCCAAAGGGGATATCGTCTTAACCATTGATGGTGACATGGAATTTGACCCCCATGTCTTAGCCACCTTTAAACAAAAGATAATAGAGGGCTTTGATGTTGTAAGTGGGGTGAGGGTGAGCAAAAAGGCGTCTTTTTTTAGAAAAACCTGTTCTTTCTTTGTAAATCGGCTGGGCAAATGTCTTACAGGATTAAGGCTTAAAGATTTAAGTTGCCCGGTAAATGGTTTTAGTCGGTCTGTGGTGGAAAGACTTAAAGGCAGGCAAGAGCTCTCCTTTTTAAAGATTAGGGCAGCCAAACTTACCAAAAAAGTAGCCGAGATAGAGATTAATCAAGCCCAAAGGCCAAATGGCAAATCTAGATATGATTTTATTAGGCTTTTTTCCCTTTTTATTGAGTTTGTTATCAGCTATTTAAGGCATACCTTTCAATATATCATGGTATTTGGTTTAATAATCATTTTCCTTTCCATCTTTTCTGGTATTTTATATCTCTTTTTTCGTATAATTGGCCTGATTTCCCCTTCTGCCACCCTTCAGGTCATAGTATTTTTGGCCTTCTTTACTGGTTGGCAGTCTGTAATCCTAGGGTTCTTAGGTGAGTATTTACTACGTATCCATGGCCTTCTTTCTGAAAGGCCTGTTTATAAAATAAAGGAAGTTATTGAAAAGTGAATGAAGATATCAGGGCCTTTATTGAGGATTATCCCTATCAGGAATGATGTCA
>LJNA01000006.1 GCA_001304365.1 Syntrophobacter sp. DG_60
AGTGTGTATAATATGAATATTGGTGTCAACATGAGAAAAATAAAAAAGAACATACCAGGGATACCGAGCTCAGCCAGTACCTGCATCCACTGCTGTTCTATGGAGCCAACTTTGTTACGCAAATAATCAAAATACTGACCTCTAAAGCCGTACCGTGAATATATGGGACTTTCATACTTAATAGAAATGTGGCCTCCATACATCCCAGGTCCTACACCGAATAAAGGATGATCATTAAAAACCTTGAAGGATTTCTCCAGTACGTATGCACGATACCTATCATAATCAAAGGCACCAGCCTCCATTGCCAAAAAAGCTGATTTTAATTGATTGAATAACAGAGCGCCAGCTAATGCTATAACAGGGAGAAAAAGTATTAGTATCCGGCGAAAAGCTGGTAAAAGAAAAAACAGAGCAATAAAGGCCCCTCCCATAGCAGCGCGGGATAAACTGAAGAGTATAGCCAGTCCTAAGAGAGTAAATTTAAGCCAGTTCTGCTTTAATCCAGATTCCCTTGTCCTGGCGAGCTCTACTGTAAAGAAAAATAAGGCAAACATCCCTATGCCGTTGGGGTGGCCTAGAAGGGATGGAGCTCTAAACAGGCCCAATCGCCAAACTGCCTGTCCACTTAGGATATTTGGCCACCAGTGGATAGAACTCGGATATGTCAGAGCCAAAATTTCCTGAAATACAGAAATAGCCGATAGAAATAATGCCAAATTCAACAGAAATATATAATTTTTCTTAATAAGATTCCTATTATATGGAATACTGCTGAATACAAAAAAGACCAAAAAATATACCATATAGGCGAAAGTGCCGAATATAGTGGGCTTCAGACTGTTTTGGTTAACACCTGTTGATATCAGACACCATATGCCAAAAATTGCCAGCGAAATAAGCAACATAAGTTCACTTTTTAGGGGCATCCAGAACCCAAATCTTTTGACTCTCTGCCCTTCAAAAGCCAAGAGCCCACCGAGGAGCCGTATATAGATAAAAAGGAGAAATAGAGAAAAAAGAAATATCTTATCAACAAGAAATATCGCATGGCTAAGCCGAGGCATGTTTTCTTTAATCGGAACTCCAAGGATGTTTTGGAACTGTAGATAAACAATAAATAGTAGGACTAATGCGTTGAATGCATGTAAACCAATGGATTTATTCGACCTGGTGCCTGCTGATAGCGAGTCAGATTGCATTATTGCCCTCTTTTTGAAGAAAAGTCCAGAATGCTAAGTGTTTTTCCTTGGCATGTCTAGGTAGCAGGATTATTGTACTAATATTCTTAACAATTTCAAATAGAATGCGAATATAATCATTTATGTGCATATTCCTCAAATACCCCCTCGTACTCCGCTACCATTTTTTCTACTCTGAAGTCCTTGGCTCGCCGCTTGCCAGCCTTAGCGAGGTTAAGTCTCAAAGGCTCGTCTTTAAGCAGCCTCAATATCGCCCTGGCCATGGCATCAATATCTCCAACCGGGACCAAAAGGCCGTTTACTCCATCTGTTATAATTTCATCCGGCCCATAAGGACAACGTGTGGCTATAACTGGCACACCACATGCCATAGATTCTATAATTACATTTCCGAATCCTTCCCAATAGGAAGAGAGGACGAAAATTGTACTGCGTGCCATAAATTTGAATGGATTTTCCTGATGGCTCAGGAAGAGAACTTTTCCATGCAAGCTGAGCTCTTCGGTTAATTTTTCAAGCCGAGGCCTTTCTTTACCTTCACCAATAAAAACTAAACCTGAAGGTAATTCACTACAAACCAAATGAAAGGCTTTAATCAAGTCCAAAAATCCCTTCCTGGGAATAAGTCGCCCAAGGGTAATAATAATAGGGATATTTTCTTTAAACCAAGGGTGTTTGATTTCCATTTCTTTGCTTTTTTCAATTAATTCAAGGTCTACTGAGTTGTAAATCACTTTGATCTTTCTCGGATTTAGATTATAACTTTGAGAAATATCACCCTTTACACCCTCCGATGGAACAATTACCAGATCTGCTTTTCTATGGGCAAAGTTCATAAAAAGCCTTTTTAAATTACCAAAAGGGTCGTCCGGGAGAATATCTCTCTTGTGATTATGTTCTTCATTGGCAATGAGTGGAATTTTGTTGAAGTATAACAACTTACTAGCAGTAGCTACTGAAGTTGCATACCACATGCGAGTATAAATAACATCAGGATTATAATTCTTTATAACCTTATTAAGAGCAAAAATTAGTCTGAAGAAACTCCATCTATTCTTCTTTTCCAGATTATATATCTTAATATTATGTGGTAATTCATTCAAAAGGCTGCCTTTATCTTCAAAAAGACATAAAGCAAGGTCAAATTTATATCTACTGAGTCGCTGTAGCATATAGACCGTTAAGCGTTCGGCACCTCCCATGACTAAAGAAGGAATGACCACAAGGATCTTTAGCCGATCACTTCTTTTCTTTTGCCCCATCTAACTTCCTTCCCACAGCAAATATTCTGGGTTCAAATATAGCCTGGTGCTTCCACAGGCCCCGCTCGGTACCGCGGTCAATGGATAGATCAGGTGGTCATTTTTATATCTTCTTCCTCCCTATTGCATAGATCCTTGGCTCAAAGATATTCTCACACTTCCACATACCTCTGCCGGTTCCTCGTTCCACGCTAACATACATTTTCAATAGTTTATCAACTACCCACCAAAGTATACTTCTGACAGTACTTCTCAAATCGTAAGGAATTGGCCTTTCACCATAAACTACCACATCTTCAAACTTACATACCCTCATTACCTGGGATAAACTAACAGGTGTAAACCCTGTTTCATGAGTAAAGTCAACAAACACAGTCGACGCTCCCAGCAATGACTGGGCATTTACAGTACTAATCAGAACTTCGCCACTAGGTTTTAATGCCTTGTGAATTAAATCCAAAAACTCCATAATTTCATCTTTGGTTAAGTGCTCAATTATGTCATTTGCCACAATCATATCATAAGTTTCTTTGTTATTTGGCAGATATTTAAAAATATCGGCCTTTTGGATGTTTTTAACGCCCATTTTTTGGGCTATTTCCAGTTGTTCCTGGCTGAAATCAATGCCACAAGCATTAATATATCCTTCCTTTTGAAGATAATAAAGAAAATATCCGGCTCCACAGGCGATATCAATAATCTTAGCTGATTTATCAATTGGTAAAATATTACTAAAGCGTTTTTTGTATATCTTCCATAAATGCTCAAACTGTTGCTGAGATAATGAATGAGAAAAATCCCAGTGCTTACTGATAAAAGATTCATAACACTGCTTACGATAATCCACTATTTGTTCTCTCCTCTAATGCGGTTAAATGCAAAAGATAAAAATAGTAGGGAAAATACTGATATAATCGACGTGGCCAAAGCAATCCCTGCCACACTAAAAAATTTCATTAGAATATAGTTAAGGGATATGTTTAAAAGATTTGAAAATAATGCACAATGAAGCAGTGTTTTTGTATTTTTTAAAACAAGATGCATTTGAACAAAGGGTCTTCCCACCATGTATGGCACAAAACCCAATAAATAACACATCCATACCCATCCTACATCAGTCAACCTTGCCTGATCAAAAGCCCCTCTTCCAAGGGCCAGTTTCGTGATTGGTTGATGGAAAAGAATCAGGAGCAACATAATAGGTAGGGTTATGAGACATATCACTTTTATTGCCTTTTTCAGATCCTTGTTTAATCTTTGGTAACCAAATTCATAATATCTTCCACTCCAATGCGAAAGAAGTGTAACCATTAGTCCGGTAGTCATAAAGGTAACCGGAATCATATAAAGTCTATCTGCATAATGAAGAACAGAAACACTTCCTTCTCCCAGCCAGGACGTCATGGTTTTATCAACTATGGGATTTAACCCCACAGCCATCATCCCTACAACCTGGTAGGAAGCGGTTTTTAGAAATTCTTTTAGTCTGGCATTTAGCTTTGTAGAAAAGGATATAGAGAACAAATCAAACTTAGAGATAGCTCCAAATAAAATGATTAAACGAATGGCTTCCCCTATTACATATCCCCAGGCAATAGCATGGACGCCCCAGATATCCTTAAAGGTGAAAATAATTGCTAAATTGATTACTGCTCGGAAGGCAGGGGATAAGGCAGGAAAACTAAACTTCTTATAGGCATTTAATGTCCCTGCTAAAACACCAGTCCAGGTGAGAAGGATGATAAGAGGTGCTGTTTCTATTAATAACCAAAAAACTAGATCTAAGACTTCAGCATCAAAACGTGTGACTATGGAGAGGACTGGTTTGATAACCAAAAGAAATAGTACCGCTAAGGTTAGGAGTCCAATCCCACTTAATCCTAAGATATTGCCTACAAATTTACCTACATCCTCATTCTTTGCCCTTGCCTCAGCAATGTAAGGGACAATTACACTTTCTACAACTGGGGCAAAAATGCCAGAGAGGAATAGTATCAACCCGTAAGTAAAGAAAAAAGCGTCGGTCTCACTTGAAACCCCAAACCAAGCAGCAATGAAAAACGGTATAAGAAAACCTATTCCTTTTCCAATTGTAGAAAGAAAGGTAGTGGTAAGCGCATCCCACACTAAGGGTTTTGCTTTTAGCTTAAGCCAAAATCCATTCACCACTTTGGTTATTGAAGCGCTCCCTTTGTTCACTACTCAAAAATACCCTTTCCTTCTCACTGATAAACGATCATCCCAGGCCCAATAAATAGATTCCTATCTTCCTTAGGGGTGCGGTAATCATTGGTGAACCAAATGGAAAGCTGACGTTTGCCAGAAGCTACCTCTGTTGTGAAGGAATAGCATTTAAGCCCTTTAGTTTTGACATCAATCTCCCCAATTACTTCTTCATCCAATCTCACAACCATATGAGGCCAAATTCCTTTCGCCGGAGTACCATTAGCAAGTATCTTTATCTGAATATCCCCTTTATATCTAAAATCCAATGTTGTTTTACAATATCCTCTAGAATAGAGTTTATTTCCAAATTTTCCCTCCCACTGAGACCGTCCGATTATAATGTTTTTCTTCAAAATCCTTGAAAAAACTTTTGGTTTTTCTTTGGAAATAATAGCCAATCTATTGTATGGCTCTGCAAAATTGGGCTCCACTTCAATAGCCTTCATATATTCAACAATAGCCTCATCTACTTTTCCTATCTTATATTTCCCATAACCTCTAAAGAGATGGTGTAACGCGAGATAGTGTAACCCTTCGTTTTCTGGGCTGGATTTCAGTTCAAATACTAAGACCGTACTATCCTCGAATACAGGAAACGCATTGAATAGCTTAACAATATAATCGTGGCAAGTCGATAATCGTTCATTTTGGTTCAAATAATCTTTATGTATAATAATATATTTGAGGTTGAGAAACCGTTGGAAAGCGGCGGCGGCTTCCAAATCCCAATGACTTATCTCACCAGGATTCATTTGTTCAATGTGTTTCAGTTTTGCTAAGGTTGGAAAATTGTCGCCATAAGTAAAAAAGTCATGATCCAGCCGACGAAGGTAACCGGGATTAAGTATTTTCTTATTATGCAGACATTGAAAATAGAGATAGCAGAGCATGTCATTCCGATAGGGCAAATTTAACAAAGAAACATCATCCGGGTCTTGTGAAATAGTATCATAAGCTGCCGAATTTGGTATCTCCATCATTGGACGGGGAATTCCCAAGAAGTCAGCAAATATTAAGAAGAGGATGCAAAGTAGCAATACCACCCTGGTTTTTTTCGCTCGATCAACTACGCAAGCCTTGATTCCAAAAGTTGCTAATATAGCCCAAAATACCATGGCCAAGATGAAGAACATACTGCAATCACTAATAACAAGTGGGCGAAATAGCATATGATATAACATGTATGGCATATAATACGCATCTGGCGGTAAACCCATGGGGGAAATGACTTTCCCTCCATAATGGAGAACCGGGCCCAAAGATAATAGCGTGAATACCGCACTTGAAATGATCCAAAACTTTATGGATTTGAAATTGGATTTTATGCCAATAAACGAGAGCAGTAAAACGGACCACCCCAAATAGACAGAATGTAAAATAGGGTTATTTATAAAACTTTCCCTAATCCCTTTTGCCAGTCCGCCTAATAAGGCATGATCTACGTCAGGCAGAAAAAAGGCCAAAAAATCAACACTTTCAGAGCTTACCTGGGAAAGACTAACGGATAATAAATAGCCAGATTTATGGATGAGCATGGGGAAAAGGAAAATTAAACCGGGGAGAAATAAGAAAAGTGAAATAATATAATATTTAATTTGCCTCCAATAGATTTTTCTGTCGATTGTTTTTAGCATTAAAAATATGAGTGTGAAAATAAATAGCATATTTAAATAACACAAATAACCACTCGCCAAGATAATTGCCGTCAAGGCTAAAGCAAGTGAGTTTTTGAATTTGGGGTCTACCGTGGTTTTAAGTAAAAAGAGAATGTATAAAGGGATGGCAAAAATCGTAGTCAAAAGAACTAAATGACTCTTTGCCTGTGCAATCATGATGGGTGAGGAAACAAAAATGCCTCCCGTGATCAGCCCCCAAAAATCGTTTTTGAAAATATATCTTGCCAGTAGAAAGGTTGCATAACCCGCAGCGCTCAAGGAGATAAGGATTAAGAAGTTACTGGCAACGGTGAGAGGAAGAAATTGTAACAGAGGAAAAGAGAATAAGGTGGCAAATAATCCTTGGGTGTAGTGGGAGATTGGCAAACCTAATGGATAGAAGACCATAGGGAAGGAAAACTCCATTGATGCGAGGCACCGGATAATATCGACACCATAAAAAAGCCCCCAGGTATTAAACCACCAATTATGATGCCAGGTATCGGGTGTGTAATTTAAGGTTTTGGATCCAAGGCAGAAAATGAGTGGATAGGTATTAAAGGCACTCAGTAAAAAAAAGAGAGTAAAAAAACCTACATGCCTGAATGTTTTCTTAATCATCAATAATACTCTGGACTTCCATTCTTGCTCATTATTGCTACCCGCCGCATGTGAAGGAACTTTCCCAGTACCGTCCCAGTTTATGTGTAAATTCTATTGGAATTAAAATCAGTAGGGTTATCCTCTCTTAAACCAAAAAAAATAAATAAAAATAAACTAAAAAAAGGAGGAATCCCCAATGAAAGAATTAGCAAATTTAGCAGAAGATGTAAAGGTAGAGGTGGCAAAAGATGTTTTTAAAAAAAGACAGAGGGTGCTGATTTAGATGACTTTTTTAAATATAGATACGCTGATTCTGATTACATAGTTCGGATAGATCCTTTTGCTGATTAGGCAATCAGGTGGCTGCTTTTTTTCCAATGTTTAAAAATGATGGGGGCAACCTATAGTTTTTCAATAACACACACGAAGAATCCTTTTTTAATAAAATATAGATTCAAAAGAGAATTTAAAGAATTTGTAGATAAAGCCTATCTCCCAAACAAACCAAAATAAAATTTTATACCAACACCCACCATCCAAGAATCTAGATCCATTTCACCTGATTTCTTCTCTGAGTAAATATAGTCTGGGTAAATAATTGTAGTCTCCTCACGAATATCTGATTCTGCCCAGAAATAGCGAAACTCAAAATTAAAGGCTATATTTTTATGGACAAATATATCAAAACCTCCACCTAGATGACCTCCCCAGGCGTCACCTACGTCTGTTTTTACCTCTTTTGTAACCCCTGGAGGGACTTCATATTCCTTATATTCTTTTGCAACATCACAATCTACAAAATAGCGCCCAAAACCAAAGGTAGCATAAGGAACAATCCAGGTGTAAAATTCTGGACCTGCTATATACCTTAGCTGGCCTGAGAAGGTGAGGGGGTATACCCTTACATCGGCTACTTTAACCAACTTTTCGACTCCTGCTTCTTCTCCTATCACCTTTTCTAAATCTGTCTTTAAAGAGGCATCAAATGCTACCTCAAGGGAGAGCCATCTACTTACTCCATAGGCAAGGGTGCCACCAAACATGCTCTTTCCTTCCAAATCTGCTTTATCATCAAAATAGGTATCTGTTTGTGGCCCAAGCCACATAAACCTTGCCCCTATGCCTACATTATTAGTAATATCCTGAGCCCATAGCTGATTTAAACCAAATAAAAAAACTAAAGTCAACGTGGTAAAAACAACCCACCTTTTCATAGCTACCCCCATTTTTAATATACAGTTAACTCAGCATCATCAAATACCGAGAAATCCATGCCACTAGGTACTTTAACTAATTTACTTTCCTTAGTAAACCTAAAATGACTCATCATCAAAGACAGAATAATCCATCCCTCCCCAATCTTCAATAATAAAACCGGCGTGGACGGTGCAATCATCATAAGGGAAATAAGAGCTAGGGAAGTTAAACAAAGGATAATCAGTGAGATCCGTCACCGCCCATACGCTAAATGGAGGTATATAGTCCGGTTCTGTTCCCTCTTCCTCTTCTACTATTTTTCCCTCCACTTCATCATAATAATAATATTTGTGGTAAGAGTGCCAACCTGTAGTACTATACCATTTTGTGAATACCGAGGTCTCTTCCAGTTCTGCCCATTTAGGATCAGTCTCATTACCTATATTTACATCAAACGTGTCAGTCCTGGAACAATCAATCCAAAGATAGGTAAAGGCCATTAAGGCTACTACATCATTTGCCTCCACATCCGCAAAGGCCTTAACCCTTCCACCACCGACATTGGCTTTTACAGTTACAATCGGAGGATTGCTTATAATACGGCCAGTAATACCAAACTCAGCCGCATCGCTCACATAATAAACAATTCCACTTGCCCCTTTAATAACCAGCTTACCGATAATGCTGTAAGAGCCTGTGCCTATCTCCTTTGCCAGATCCTGGGTTGAAAAAGACCAGAGAGGAACTTCAGGAATGTTTGTGATATTTAAGTCTTCAACAAAAGGTGCTTCTCCTTCTGTAATCCCATCAAGTGTGATAGAATAAGTCTTTGCCTCGGCCACTGCTTCAGTCCCGCTGAGGTCAGGGGTAATGGCATTAAGGAGCAAATACACATCCGCCTCTAAACCATGGCAATCATTGGCTTCCAATGAGCCAAAAATTTCAATTTTATCAGTGGCATTGGTTGGAACACTTAAAGGCCCATCAACCGGGTCACCTTCACCGTTTTTTCTTATTTTTATATCTACCTCTGGCAGATTGAAGGAGAGCTTGGTTGAAATATCCTCGTCTTTAAAAATGCTAACAGTTTGATCCCCTCGGTTTAGTGTCAATAAATCGCTTTTTCCATTATTATCAAAGTCGGCTGCCAAAATTTGAATAGGACGGCTACCAGTAGCTAAGGTTTCATCTGAAAGCGTAAAATTTCCCAAACCCGTACTTAATAGGAAATACACGGTGTTGCTGCCTTCACAGGCAATGGCTATATCCAAATAACTATCACTATTAAAGTCAGCAATAGAGGCATAAGAAGGTGACTGGCCTACGCTATAAATAGTAGGAGATTGCCAACTATAGTCACTATCCTCCAATTTTCCCCTATAAAGGCTTATATTGTTGCTATTTTTATTAACAACAACTACATCCAGTATATTATCATGATTGAAGTCTGCTAGTGCCATGTTTACTGGGCGACTACCTGTCTGGATCTGGGCTTTCTTTTCCAACCCTTCTTCGGTTTGCTTGAAAAAATAAAGGGCATTACTTCCTTCACTGGTAGCGACTCCGTCAGTCAATCCATCATTATCAAAATCAGCAGCAGCGATGGCTGAGGGGCTAGGCACAGGATAACTAATAGGTCCATCAAACTCCATAGCATCCTTTCCATAAAGGAAAGAGATAGCATTATAATAATAATCAGCAAAAGCAATGTCCAATTTGCCATCTGCATTGAAATCAAATATGATAAAGTTTCTTGGACTTACCCCCCAGATGGTTTTTTGATTGTTTATCTCAAACTTGCCCTCACCTGCATTAAGCATGAATCTTATCTTGCCATAAAATGTATCTCCAACAACCAGATCTAAGCGACCATCCCGATTAAAATCTGCCTGGTCCATAACGTTTGGACGGCCGCTACAATAACTCTTTATAGGCCCTGAAAAGCTTCCATCTGATTGACCTAGATAAACTAAAATCAGGCCATACTCACTGGTCAAGGCAATATCTAACCAGCCATCCATGTTGTAGTCTCCCACTGTAGCATAAGATATAGGCAATCCAGGCGCTAAATCAGCTGCTGAGGTACTATAAAAAAATGCTAGACATAAAAAGGAGAGCATAAAAAGGTATTTTTTAATCATACTCTCACCTCTTTTTAAAATTCATATTTCTCTGTACATGTATGCAACTTACGTGCCAAATATAGACGGGGACGCAGATTAATACTGGAATTTTCTTTTCCGTAAATCATAACAACAATTAGGATAATCATTAGATAATCATATGTCAAGTAGGAAATACACTGACCACCTCGGTAAAATCATCTATGAACTTTTTGGAAAGGACTAGATTTGGCGATATAGTTATGGCTCTTTCAAAATAGCTTTTGGCTTGCCCATACATCTTTAGCCTCTTATAGCAAATGGCCATCTGGCATAGAATTTGAGGGATGTTTTTATAAGGGGGGTCAATTTGTATGGATTTTTCAAAATACCTAATGGCGGCTTTATAATTTTCTAAATCCATGCAGGTCTTTGCCATAAAAAAATAAGGGTTTAGCCTTGTACTAGGGCGATTAAGCCTTGCCCCAGGTATGGTAACTGCTACTGCTGGTAAATCAATTTCAGAATGAGTGGTTTTAGTTACAATGACTTCTAGGCCGTGCTGATTGATCAAATCTACTGCCCTTTTTATCTCTACCCTAAAGTCTTTATGCCTATAGGTAGGTATTTTATTAAATTGGATAGTTTTTTTATTTTCTATTAAATAAGAGGCCTCTTTTGGTGTCTTAAAATGTGGAAAGCAATAAGTAGGACCCCCTGGCATCTTTTTACTTTCCCTAAAGATAACTTGTGCCCTGTGCTGGGCCAGCTCAATCAAAGCACGGATTAAGGCAAAGTCACGGTTTAGATGGGTCCCTGCTGCATTATATATCCTAACTGTCTTGGTTGGTGGATTTGGATCATAGGCCAATATGCCTATAGTAGGAATGTCCAGCCCCAAAGAGAAGTCCTTTATAAAAAGTTTAATGCCTGCATTAAAGAATTTTTTTATCAATGCCCTTGCAATAAAGTGGTAAATAGCAATAGAAGAGATATCAATAGTAGGAGTTGTAAGCCTTCCTTCTATTACCCTCGAGACATTGTGCCTTTCTATAACTTCTCCTATTGCCTGAAGTATTGCCTCTTCTATGGTATTTCCACAAGCAAGCCCTGTAGTGCCATAGATAAGATAAAACCAGTGTAGAGGCAAAAGTATAGGTTTATTGTGGGTTAAAGAGAAGGATTTTATCCATGAAAGGGGTGTTTTTTTCAAATCTTTTAATATCTCATCTGTTTGATAGATAGAAGGGAGGGGGGAAAGCAGGCTTATGGGGCTTATGGCATTTTCTTTTAAATTATCATAATTATCAATGATAGGATCCCTCTTTTCTTTTATAAAACACTCACAACTATAACGTTCTATAGCCTCCATTAAGGCACTGGCCTTTGCCTGCTCTAGAGTTACCCCCTTCCCACAACTATCGTTTATTCCTAGATTTGAATCGATCTGACAAATGTAGGCTGGAATGCCTATTTTATCAAAGTGGTCTATGCGTAAAATAGACCTTAGAATAAATACCCTTTTTTGTTTGAGCCTGTTTAAGACAGTTTTTATTGTTTCCTTTGGGTTGCAGGCCTTATCCTGACCAAATGTATAGGCTTTAAGAGAAGAGTTTATCATCTCACCTAAAATAGCCTACGATTCACGATTCATGACTCGATTCTTGATGCTCGATGCTCGTTTTTATATCCCAGTTGCATCTAGTATCGAGAATCTAGTATCGAGCATCATTTGTCATTTTTTTCTTTCGATATATGCATATGCACTATGGTTATGAATGGATTCAAAGTTTTCAGCCTCTACTGAAAACCAGGTTACATTTGGGTCTGCCAATAGCTTTTTGGCGATATCCCTTACTACATCCTCAACAAACCTTGGGTTTAGATATGCATGTTCAGTTACATATTTTTCATCTCCCCTTTTTAGGATAGAATATACCTCACTTGAACCAGCCTCTTCCACAATTTTAATGATATCCTCCAACCACATAAGCTTCTTAAATCTTATCTTTAAGTTCACTATTCCCCTTTGATTGTGTGCACCAAATTCGCTAATCTCCTTAGAGCAAGGACATAAGGTACAAATGGGCACTTCTACTTCTACTACTAAATCTATCTTTTCCTTTAAACAGCCGATAACACGGCACCTGTAGGCCATGAGCCCCTTTGCCTTTGATACCGGTGCCTCTTTTTCTATAAAATATGGAAACTCTATTTCTAGATGGGCAGATACTGCGTTTAACCTCTCTTTCATAGTTTGCAGGCTCTGCTTAATGGCCTTTAGGCTTACCAACTTGTCATGGAATTCATCTATTATTTCTACAAAACGGCTCATGTGTGTACCTTTAAATTGATGCGGTAATCCTACATACATGTTGATGGTGGCTATAGTGGATTGGGTGCCTTTTGCCTTGTCTAAAACGATTATAGGATAGCGAAGATTTTTTACCCCAGCCTTGTCTACTTCTATGCGCCTATAATCAGGCATATTTTGTACATCAACTATCTCTTTCATCTCCTTGATCCTCGTTGCTCGATTCTCGATCCTCGATAATGCAGTTTTTCCTCAAAATATCGAGTATCTAGCATCGAGTATCTAGCATCCTGTATCTTTTTACAAAAAAAGAAGGGTAGTGTCAAAAATCAATTGACTATTAGATATAGCCTGATATAAATTTCTTATGCCATTTAAGATAGCCCTTATTTCAATGCCTTGGCCAGCTTCTTATAGGCCGTCTATCCAATTGGGTGCTCTAAAAGCCTTTTTAAACTTACAAAAGATTCAAGTAGATACATTTCATTTTTATCCAGAGGTAGCCGATGCCATTGGAATTAATGTATATGAAACAATTTCTAGTTCTACTTGGCTTTCTGAGGCCATATACGCTTCCTTACTCTTTCCTGAGAGGGAAGGGATGATCCAGGGATTCTTAGAAAAAGAAAGAAAGAAAAGGAAAAAGAAACTATCTATTAGGTTAGCTGAAATTACAGAAAAGATAAAGAGATTACATAAAAGGCACCTTAGGGGGATAAAATGGGAGAAGTATCAACTTATTGGTTCTTCTATTTGCATATCCCAACTTACTTCTTCCTTATATATGATAAAAAAGATAAAGGGCCTTTGCCCAAAGATCCCCATTATTATTGGTGGTTCTGGTGTATGTGGGGAGATTGGGAAGAGTTTGCTTAAGTTATTTCCTGAAATTGATTTTGTTATTCAAGGTGAAGGAGAACTTCCTTTATGGAGGCTCTGCAAGTCTCTTAAATCCAAATCCGATTTTGATATTCCAGGTTTAATGAGGAGGTTCAATGAGCAGGTTACAGGAGATGGTTACCAACAGATTCAAAACCTGGATTATTTGCCACCACCAGACTATACTGATTATTTTAACACCTTAAAAAATTCAAAATCTTCAAAAAGCGTCATTACTGCAATACCCATCGAGGGCTCAAGGGGATGTTGGTGGAATCAATCTCATCGTGGTAAGCCACTAAAGGCCTGCAGGTTTTGCAACCTAAATCTACAATGGAAAGGATACAGGGCAAAGACCCCCTCTCGTATAGTAAAGGAAGTAGACTATTTAGTAAGAAAATATAGGAGCTTAAGATTATATTTTGTAGATAATATCTTAAATTATGAAGGAATAAAGGAAACCTTTGAAGGTATTGCCAATCTTGGTAGAGATTTGGAAATATTCTTAGAATCGAGGGCACAAATAAGAAAAGAGCAATTAAAATGGATGAGAAGGGCAGGGGTAAAGGAAATACAGATAGGCATTGAGGCATTAAGCACAAGTTTGCTAAAGAAGATGCACAAAGGTACTACTGCCATCCAAAATATAGCCATTATGAAGCACTGTGAAGAATTTGGGATAATGAATTCAGCAAACCTTATTACGTGTTTTCCAGGTAGTGAGGAAAGGGAGGTAACAGAGACACTAAAAAATATAGATTTTGTCCTCCCTTACCGGCCTTTAAAGGGTATTAAATTCTGGCTAGGTTATGGCAGCGCAATTGCCTCTTATCCAAAGATGTTTAACATCCGCCGTATCTATAATCACCGAGTCTATAGCATCCTGTTTCCAGAATTTTTTTATAAAAAGCTTTATTTTATGGATAAAGGCTATGTAGGAAATAGAAATAAACAGGAGAGGGTGTGGAGGCCTGTATTAAAGAGGTGCAGACAGTGGCAGGATTATTATAAAAAGATGAAGTCTTTAAGTTGCGACCATATACTAAGCTATATGGACGGAGGGGATTTTCTTATTGTAAGGCACAGACTTAATGAGGGTCAAAACGAACTTCATCGCCTAAGAGGAGTTTCAAGGGAGATATATCTTTTTTGTGATACTATAAAACACTTTAAAAAGATTTCTGAACGCTTCCGTAGCATTAGTCAAGAAAAATTGCTTAGCTTTTTAAATTCTTTGGTGGATAAAAAGATCATGTTTAAAGAAGGAAATAGATTCTTAAGTCTTGCAGTAAAAGAGAAGTTACAAAATGGGTAAATACTTTTCAATCTCAAAGTTGCTTACGTGGATATGGTACATATCCCACTCAATCTTTTTATTATCAATGAACTTAAAGAAGATATGCTCACCTAAGGCCTGTTTTACAACCTTACTCCTTTCCATCTCCAAGATGGCCTCATAGAGGCTTCCAGGTAAACATTCAATGCCCAATTCCTCCCTTGTCCTCTGTGGCATATGATAGACATCCTCTTCTACAGGCTCTGGAAGTGGATAATTTCCCTCTATGCCATTTATGCCTGCAGCCAGCATTACAGCAAATGCCAAATATGGATTGCAGGCAGGGTCAGGGGCACGGTATTCGATCCTAGTAGCTTCTTCTTTTCCGGGCTTGTACATAGGCACCCTCACCAGTGTAGACCTATTCCTCCTTGCCCAAGAGATATAGACAGGCGCTTCATAACCAGGTACTAACCTCTTGTAGGAATTTACCCATTGGTTTGTAACGGCTGTAATTTCCCTAGCATGCATCAGGAGCCCTGCAATAAACCCCTTGGCAGTAGAGGATAAATGATAGACATCACCTGGGTCATAAAATGTATTTTTTTCACCCTTAAACAGGGACATATGGGTATGCATACCACTGCCATTTATGCCAAAGATGGGCTTTGGCATAAATGTAGCATAAATTCCGTGTTTTTTCGCTATCTCCTTAACTATTACCCTGTAGGTCATGGTGATATCGGCCATCCTTAAGGCATCATTGTATCTTAAATCTGTTTCATGCTGAGAATAGGCCACTTCATGATGGGTATATTCTGCCCTGATGCCCATTTTCTGAAGTGCAAGGATTGTCTCTCTCCTTATCTCCTCACCTGCATCTATGGGCATTCCATCAAAATAGCCTCCTTTATCTAATATCTTTGGTGACTGTGGGCTTTCAAAATAAAAGTATTCAAGCTCAGGCCCTGTATAAAGAGTAAAACCTTTCTCTTTTACCTTATTTAGTAAGATTTTTAATACATACCTTGAATCTGCTGCATAGGGAGAACCATCTGGTTCCAATATATCACAAAACATCCTGGCTATAGGTGCATCTTTTGAACCCCAGGGAATGATGGCAAACGTGTCAGGGTCTGGCTTGGCAATTACATCACTCTCCTCAATTCTAGCAAATCCCTCAATAGAAGAGCCGTCAAAACCCATCCCGTCTATTAGTGCCTCTTCGAGTTCAGAGGGGGTAATAGAGAATGATTTTAGAAATCCCAAGACATCAGAAAACCAAAGTTGTATCAGGCTTACATTGTGGTCTTTTACCTTTTTAAAGACTTCCTCTATTTTTTGAGCCATAATCCCTCCAAAAATTTATGATTCACGACTCGATCCTCGATCCTCGTTTTATGTCCAAGTTCTACAGACTTAATAAAATTGGTTATCATCTCACCAAGATGGTCATATTCTTCGCAGAAATAGCCATGCTTATCCTTATCTTTTAGTGATTTCGTTTCAAATAAAGTGTCCAAATGATCTCTTGTCTCGTCGCAAGATGCCAGAGAATATGTTAGGAATCTCACAAATTCTGCTTTATATCTACGCCTGCCGAAACCCTCTACTATATTGCTAGTCACGGACTTACTCGATCTTCTTATCTGATTTCCTTCTTCATACATCTCAAATTTAGGTAGTTTGAAACTCAGCTCATGAATTTCTATTGCCAATTTATGAGCTTTTTTGTAAATATCTAAATCCTTATAACTCTGATAATTCACCTTTTTCCTCAAAATATCGAGTATCTAGCATCCAGTATCCTGCATCTTTTAGAAGAGTTCGTTCTCAGAGACCTCTATAAGCTCTAAAGCTCCGGTGTTACAGACCTTGACACAAGTAGGGTTTGGCGGTGTCCCACAAAAATCACACTTTAAAGGGATACCTGTATCGGGTTCAAAAAAGAATGTCTTATGAGGGCAGGAGGCACGGCAGATAACGCATATATCTATTAGGCCAAATTCTGTTTCAATCATACCTTTTGTATTGCAAGCTGCATCTGCAAAAGGCCCAGCAATTACTGGTAAGAAATGGCCATTTTCATTGTATATCCGAATCCTGGCCCGTCTTGGATTTACAGTATCCATCTTATGATTCAAAGAACATGCTATCTCACACTGCCTACAGCCTATACACTTCTTTGGGTCTATCCTTATCCTCTGCACCTTAATCCCTTAAATTTAATCTTTCTAAAGTCTCTTCTCTTAGCCTACCTTGTCTGTCCCAACCCCTTTCCCTATAATAGGGAGGAAGCATTTTTTCTACAGGGCAAGTATAGCCATTTAGTGATTCCTCTGTAAATCTCTTTGGCAGGCTATCATCGCCTGGGTCAAAACCAGCCTTGAGATTAAAAAGCCTTTCTAAGTTCCAAATCCTTTCCCCAATAAGCAGTATTTCCTCTATGTTAATCTTATATCCAAAAACAAAGTTAAATATAGGAAGGATATTATTTAATTTTAAGCCAAATAGGGCATGGATGCAAACACCCAAGGCATCTAAGGAAGCAGTCATATCTTGTGTTTTCTTTACAAATGCTGGCTTGCCATCTATTGAAAAAGGCTTTACTATCTCATGTATATTGAGAAGCTCTTCTATAGGGGTGAAACCATTTAGGTGATAGGCACCAAAATTTGAAGTGGCCAAGTGTAACCCAAATCCCCATAGCCCCCTTGGGTCAAAAGGGGGAATGGCACTGCCCTTTACTCCCATAAATATATAAGATTTATTATTTAATGAATTTGTAAAAATACCTCCACCTTGTCCTACTCTCTCACCAAGCCCCTTGTTTTTCCCTATTTGTCTTAGAAGGGCTACAATATTTTCACTGCCAAAAGGAAGCTCCATATCCTTTAAGGCACCTTCCTCGTAAAGTTCCATAGCACAGGCAATAGAAGAAGCGGTATTTAATATATCAAGCCCAAATTCTGTACAAAGAAATCCAAGTTCAGCAATGTTACTTAAATCATTTATTCCACAGAGACAACCAAAGGAAGCCACGGTTTCATAGTCAAGGCCAAAAATTTCTCTGCGCCTTTCCCTGACTGTACGCACACAGCCAATAGGGCAGGAAAAGCAGGCCCTTCTATGAGTAGCCCTTTCGATATTATTCTCATTAACCCCATTTACCTCTTTAGCTATGCCTTTAAAGTTATTTATAGGCAAAACGCCTTTCTTTAAACACACATCTAATATAAATGCATTCCCATACTTAGAAAATTTTTCAGTAAAAGGTGAGGCATTAAGTTTATTTTTTAAGGTAAATATAGCCTGGAGGCACTTTTCCCCATTATTTACGGTTACATCCTGAGTTCCCTTGACTACAATGGCCTTTAGATTTTTTGCACCCAAAACCTTTCCAATTCCAACACCACCTGTTACCAAATAGCCATCATTTACTAGTGTAGCTAAATTAACCCCCCTTTCTCCTGCTGGTCCAATGCAGGTAATGAATGACTCTCTAGCTGCCCACCTGTCCTTTAGCTCCTCTTTTATTAGCTTTTGTGTCTCTCCCGTAGTCCTTCCCCAGTATTGAAGAGCAGGATGGATAGATGGAGTGTTATCCGTGATGAATACCACTACTGGGTATTCTGCCTTTCCTTCAATGATAATCGCATCAAAGCCAGAAAATTTTAATTCTGTGCCAAAATGGCCCTGCATCCTGCCACAGACAATAGTATTTGTAACAGGGGATTTTGTTACCATACTGGCTATAGAGGCACAGGGTGTTCCAGTGCCACAGAGGCCACCGCTAGCAATTACAATCTTATTATTTGTATCTAAAGGGTCAATGCCCCCGTCTACTTCCTGTGTGTAAATCCTTACAGCAAGCCCCCTTCCTCCTAAATAATCCTTTAGGATTTTGTAACTTATGGGCTCTATCCGAAAAACACTATGTGTCAAATCTATCCTAAGTAATTGACCCTTCCAGCCATCCAACTATGCTACCCCCAATCTGCTCAAAAATTCTGGAATTTTGAGCAGACATTGAACAATGAAAATTGCAAAATGTAAAATTCAAAATGGACTTGATAGTCTCTATTTTTTCTTCTAATAAGCGTTATGATAAATCTTTTCTTTCATTTTGCATTTTTCAATTTGCACTTCTTGCCCCGTTAAGTAATTCCAAACTAGCAGGCTTTTCTATAAAAAGGAACTTCTTCCATGAAAAAGCAACAAATTGCTTGCCAGCACGTACTTAACGGGGTGAACATTTTGCATTTAATTACTCAAAATCCACAAGATTTT
>LJNA01000007.1 GCA_001304365.1 Syntrophobacter sp. DG_60
TCCCTGGCATTTGGTCTGTAAAAAAGAGCAAAAGAGAGGCAAAAAGGTTAAACAAGACCAATACTGTGAGTGTAAAAGGAATGCCCAATATGGGCAGTAATATAAGGCTTGTAAAAAATGCCCCTGTGGCTGAGCCTATTAAATCAGTTCCATAAAGTATTGCTGCAGTTTCTCTTACCCCCTTACCTAATGCCATATAACATTCACTAGCAGCCAAAAATTGCATCCCACCCAACATACCAGCTATAACTAACACCATGGGAAAGAATATATGGGTAATAAGCCTATGATAGGCCAATTCTTTATGCATATAGAGAAAAAAGATTGTGCCTATTAGTAGTGTACAAAATATACATAGTCCTATCTGAAGGGATAAGAGCCATACCAGTGGCCTTTTTATAGATAAATTGTGGATGATAAGGCTTCCTAAGGCAAGGCCCAACATAAATGCGGTAATAAGTATTACCAATTGATGATAGACATAACCATAGAATACCTGGAAACTAATCAAAATCACTATTTCCAGGCTTATTTCTGTAAAACCTGTTATCCCTACTGCATTGATTATAGGCAACTGTTTGAAGTATCTAGTTAAAGGGTAAAAGAAAACAATCATTAAAATGGTGAATATGAGTAAATGCCATAGCCTCAGATCTCCTAGTTTCAATAATGTCTCCCTTATTTTCGGAAAATGGGTAGTGCCCCATAACACCATACTATAAAAATAGCAACTAGGTTTAAGGTCTGTGTTTATTATAGGATGGTCTTTTTGTTCTAAGATGGATTTAAAGTATGCTATTCTTAAAGGAGAAAGGTCAAATTTAAGATAATAGTCCCTTACATATTTTAGATTAAGCTTACGCTCTCTTAAGCGTTCTATCAATAATTCTGATTTTGGTGATAATATGTTTTTAGAAGGGCTTGATAAAAAATAGGCAGTGTCGTTAGGAAAGGCAATTATATCAGAAAATACACTACTTAGTGTAAAATAAATGGTTCTTAAAAAGGCCGTCTGTGCTAGTCCAACGATATTGGCTGAAGAAGAGACACCAAAACAAAATACCCCATCTTTATTTAAAATTGCTTTTACTTCATTAAAAAACTCCCTGGTATAAAACCTATTTAACTGAGCAGTCAAAGGGTCGGCTAGATTAAGGATTATTACATCATATTTATCTTTTTTATCTTTAGCCTTTTTGACAAAAAGCCTTCCATCAAGATAAAATACCCTTACCTTAGGATCATTTAAGACTGACACTGTCTCTTTTGGCAAAAGTTTGAGGCCCAATCTAATAAGTTCTGGATCCAGTTCTACATAATCTACCTTTATAATGGAAAGATGTTTTAATATCTCATTTAAACTGCCTGATAAGCCTCCACCAATGAGAAGTACAGATTTTGGCAAACTGTGTTCTAAAAGGGCGAAGTGGACAGAGTGTTCGGCCACAGCCAGATTTGGATAGGTAAAACCCAAAAGGCCACTTTCATAAAGGCTTATTTGATTTAAGTGCCTTAAAAATGTAAGGTGTCCATATATTGTATCTTTTGAGGCTATTATATTATAAGGCCTCCATTCAAGACTTCTGCTTTTTAGCTCTAAGCGTTTCCAGCCTAAATTGGCTATTAGAAATATACATAAAAGAAAAATATTTAATAACTTAAAGGACAAGTTGTTTTTTATACGCTTTGTTAAAAACAATGCATAGAAAACCATAAAAATGGAGAGAAAAAGTGCCACTTGAAGGCATTGAAATCTTGGTAACAAAAAGAGATAAAAGATAAGGCCACCTAGGCTAGCACCAATGGCCTCTCCCAAATAAACATATGTAATAATCTTTTTTTCTTTTTTTAAAAAATCCCTTAAAAAGCTACATCCAAGGGTAAAGGCTGCCCCTATTGGAATGCAATAGGGCATTAAAAGCAGAAGGCTTAAAGAAATTATTTTAAGCAAAGATGGAATTTCACCAACATGAAGGTATACCTTAGCCATCCTGCTTAAGAAGATACAGATGGGTAAATTTATGGCCAAGATGGAAATAAATAAAGAAAAATAAATAAAGGCGTTCCTTTTAATCCTTTTGGCAAGCATGCCCCCCAGGCCTGTCCATAGTAACCAGCTTGCTAAAACAATGCCTATAGTAAGCTCATTTCCACAGAAAAGTACTACAAGTTCCCTTAAAAAAATTATTTGACCTAGGGTGGCAGCTAGACCAATAAGGATAAATGCACTAAGGAAAAGCATATTTTAAAATAATATAGTGAAAGGATACCAGATGCAACTCATCCCCTTTCGCCCATCCTCCTTAACCAGTCGCCTGTGGCACTGGAAATTGACGTATCTTGACTTAGATGGGCAAATAGGATATGTTAATTGAAGCGAGAGTGGCGGAATTGGCAGACGCGCAGGACTTAGGATCCTGTGGGCAACCGTGCGGGTTCAAATCCCGCCTCTCGCACCAGAGGGTTTTATGGAAATCCGGGTACAAGAATTAAATGGTGTGAAGCGCAAGTTAGAAGTAGTGGTACCAAAAGAGAGAGTCAATGCAGAAATAGAGACAATTTGTCAAGAGTTAAGAAAGGAAGTAAAAGTAAAGGGCTTTCGTCCTGGGAAGGTACCCATTTCTATTTTAAAACGCCTTTATCATCAAGATGTTATGAGTAAAGCGATGCTCAAACTTATTGATCAAACCTATCCTCAAGCGCTGGATGAGGCAAAGCTAAAACCCCTGTTTGAACCCCAAATTGACCCTCAGGTGTTAGAGGAAGGTAAGGCATTTAAATATGCAGTCACTTTAGAGATAATGCCCGATATTAGGTTAGGAGACTATAAAGGTTTAGAAGTGGAGGTACCTCTATTAACTATTAATGAAGAAGTCATAAATCAAGAGTTGGAGAAGTTAAGGGAAACTCACGCAGAAATTGGGAATATCAAGGAAGATAGACCTTTACAATTGAGGGACTATGCTATCCTTGATTTTCAGGGCTATATTGGAGAAACACCTATAAAAGACCTTAAAGCCGATAATTTTATGGTAGAATTGGGCAGTCAGCAATTGCATCAAGATATGGAAAAGTCATTATTGGGGGCAAAGAAGGGGGAAGAGAGGATTACCAAAGTCAATTACCCAAAAGATTACCAAAACCCGGATTTGGCAGGTAAGGAAGTGGAGCTTAGGGTTAAGGTAAAAGATATTAAGGAGAAAGTTTTACCAGAAGTCAATGATGAATTTGCTAAACAAGTTGGAGATTATGAGAATCTAGACCAGTTAAAGGAAGCACTTAAAAAGACTACTGAAGAACGTGCAAAAGCAGCTAAGGACGTTTATATTAAAGATAAAATCATTTCTCAATTGGTAAAAGAGACACAAATGGAAATTCCAGAAGGTTTGATAGAGCAGGAACTTCAGACAATGATTGATAGAGCTGCGCGGCTCTCATCTCCACATATCAAAAAACACTTAAATCTTGATAAAATGAAAAAAGATTTGCGTTCATTAGCAGAAGAGAAGGTAAAAATGCATTTAATTTTAGGTAAGATTGCTGAAATAGAAGGTATTAATCCAACTGAAAAGGAGCTAGAGGAAAATTTATCGGCAGTGGCTGCTCAATTAAAGACTAAGATGGAATCTCTCAAGGGTTCTTATGCAGAGGAGAGACTAAGAGCACATATATTAGAGGAAAAAACATTGAATTTACTCAAGGATCATGCTAAAGTTATAGAAAGGAGTATTGAAAAATGAGTCTTATCCCCATTGTCATTGAGCAAACAGGGCGTGGAGAGAGAGCCTATGATATTTATTCACGCCTTCTAAAAGACCGTATTATATTTTTAGGTGATGTTATAGACGATATGGTTACAAATCTTGTAATTGCCCAACTACTTTTTTTAGAATCACAAGACCCTGACAAGGATATCCATTTTTATATTAATTCACCAGGGGGGATTATTACTGCAGGATTAGCTATCTACGATACTATGGTGTACATTAAATCTCCTATTTGCACTTATTGCATAGGGCAGGCCTCTAGCATGGCAGCCGTCCTGCTTGCGGCAGGGACAAAGGGTAAAAGATATGCCTTACCCCATGCCCGGGTATTGATCCATCAACCCCTGGGGGCCTTTCAAGGGCAAGCTGCTGAAGTGGAAATTCAGGCACGAGAAATCCTACGTTTAAGGCAGGTTGTAAACCAAATTTTGTCTATTCACACTGGGCAGCCTTTAAAAAAGATTCAACAAGATACAGAGAGGGATTTCTATATGGATGGCGAACAGGCCCAAGCGTATGGTGTAGTTGACGCCGTAATTTCAAGGAGAGAGGCAGAAAAGATAGCTGTTACCACTTTAGGAGGTATTTAAATGGCACGCCGAAATGCGCCTAAAGAAAAAAAGTTGTGTTGCTCATTTTGTGGTAAGAGCCAAGACGAAGTAAGGAAGATCATTGCTGGGCCTTCTGTTTATATTTGTGATGAGTGCGTTGAACTTTGTAATGAGATTTTGGCTGAGGGATATGAACCCCAAGAGTTAGGTCTAAGTCATAATTTACCAAAGCCTGCACAAATAAAAGCATTTTTGGATGAGTATGTAATTGGCCAAGAAAAGGCCAAGAAAGTCCTTTCTGTAGCCGTTTATAATCATTATAAACGCATTTATAGTCACTCAGAATTAGATAGTGTGGACTTGCAAAAGACCAATATCTTACTTATTGGGCCTACAGGTTGTGGTAAGACCTTAATGGCCCAAACATTGGCTAAATTTCTTAATGTGCCCTTTACCATTGCGGACGCTACTACTCTAACAGAGGCAGGTTATGTGGGAGAGGATGTAGAGAACATCATTCTTTATCTGCTTCAGGCAGCAGATTATGATATTGAACGTACCTCACAAGGTATTGTTTATATAGATGAGATAGATAAAATAGCCCGCAAGACAGAAGGGCCTTCTATTACCCGTGATGTTTCAGGTGAGGGGGTCCAGCAGGCCCTCTTAAAGATTGTGGAGGGGGTTGTAGCCAATATCCCTCCTAAGGGAGGTAGGAAACATCCACAACAGGAATTTTTGAAGGTAGATACTACTAATATCCTCTTCATATGTGGAGGGGCATTTGTAAGTTTAGAAGATATTGTAGGAGCGCGTACTGGCAGTAAAGGCTTAGGATTTGGAGCAGAGATTCGAGGTAAAAGGGACAGGAGGATAGGTGAGATTTTGGAAAAAGTTCAGCCAGAAGATCTCATTAAATATGGGATGATCCCTGAGTTTGTAGGTCGTTTTCCTGTTACTGCTGTCCTTGATGATCTGACTGAAAAAGATTTAGTGGACATCCTTGTTAAACCAAAAAACTCTGTGGTACGCCAGTATCAAAGATTGTTTAAGATGGAAAATGTAACATTAAGATTTACAGATACAGCCCTGTATGGAATTGCCAAGGAGGCTATGAGGCGTAATATAGGAGCAAGAGGGTTAAAAAATATAATTGAAAATACACTTTTAGATACTATGTTTATTTTGCCAGATTTAGAAAATGTTAAAGAATGTGTAATTGATGAGGATGTGATTTTTAGTGGAAAATCACCACTTATTGTGTATGGAAGTAAGGCAGAGACAGCTTGATTTTGAGCCTTCCCTATATAGGGAAAAGTGATTATAAATAACCAGGAGGTTTAATGTTATTTTTTAACCGTAACAAAACAGATGATTCACAGAGAGAGATTATTAGCCTTCCATTATTGCCTCTTAGAGATGTAGTGGTTTTTCCTTATATGGTCATTCCGCTCTTTGTAGGAAGAAAAGGCTCTATTGCAGCCCTAGAGCATGCTATGGCCTTAGGCCGAACCATTTTTTTGGTCTCACAAAGGAAGGCCAAAATAGATGAACCCAAAGAGAAGGATCTTTATAGTATAGGCACTATAGGAAACATTTTACAACTTTTGAAATTACCCGATGGTACGGTAAAGGTGCTCATAGAGGGAGGACAAAGAGGGCGTATTATCAAATATTTGCCCAATCAAGACTTTTTCTTAGTAGAAATAGAAAAGATAAAAGAGCCTTATACTCCTACAATAGAGACTAAGGCCCTTGTTCGTTCTCTAATTTCTGCCTTTGAGGAATATGCTAAATTAAATTCTAAGATTACCAATGAGACATTAAATATGGTCACATCTATTGAAGAACCTTCCCGATTAGCCGATACTGTAGCAGCTCACCTGCTTGTTAAAGTAGAACAGAAACAGCAGTTGCTAGAAACATTTAATATAAATAAACGGATGGAGCTAGTACTGGGTTTTATACGTGGTGAAATTGAGGTTTTAAAGGCAGAACAACGCATTAAGACCCGGGTTAAAAAGCAGATGGAAAAGACGCAGAAGGAATATTACCTCACTGAGCAAATGAAGGCCATCCAAAAAGAGATGGGTGAGGGCGAGGAATCCAGGGATGAGATCAAGGAATTGGAAAGGAAGATCAAGACCAAACCCATGTCTAAAGAGGCTAAACGTAAGGCATTGCATGAGCTTAAAAAACTGAAAATGATGGCTCCTATGTCTGCTGAGGCTACAGTGGTAAGGAATTATATAGACTGGTTTATTTTCCTGCCTTGGAACAAAAGGGCTAAGGTGAGGCTTGATATTGATGAAGCCAAACGTATTTTGGATGAAGATCATCATGCTTTGGAAGAACCTAAAGAACGCATCCTGGAATATTTGGCTGTACAACACTTGGCTAAAAAGGTGAAAGGTACCATTCTCTGTTTTATAGGCCCACCGGGTGGGGGCAAAACTTCACTAGCAAAGTCAATAGCCAGGGCTACAGGCAGGGAATTTGTGCGCTTTTCTTTAGGCGGCGTGCGTGATGAGGCTGAAATCAGGGGGCACAGGAGGACTTATATTGGGGCCCTTCCTGGGAAGATCATTCAATCTCTACGCAGGGTAAAAACTAACAACCCTGTATTTTGCCTGGATGAGATTGATAAGCTAGGGATAGACTTTAGAGGGGACCCCGCAGCAGCTTTATTAGAGGTCCTGGACCCAGAGCAGAATTTTGCCTTTAATGACCACTACTTAGATGTAGATTACGACCTATCTGAGATATTTTTTATTACCACGGGCAATACCTTATATACCGTTCCCTGGGCCCTACAGGATCGTATGGAGGTCATTAGATTACCAGGTTATACAGACATTGAAAAATACCATATTGCTACAAAGTTTTTAATCCCAAGACAAATTAAACAGTGCGGTCTTAATCCAAATCAAATCTCCTTTTCAGACAATGCCATTTATGAGATTATTCGCTGTTATACTAAGGAGGCAGGTGTAAGAAATCTGGAAAGGTGTTTTGCCTCTATTTGTCGTAAGGTTGCTAAAGAGATAGTAAAGAAGGGGCCGCAAACAAGAATACACACTACTAAAACAACACTAAATAAATACTTAGGGGTACCAAAGTACCGATTTGGCCAAAAAGAAGAGAAAGACGAAGTGGGTGTAGCTACTGGTCTTGCATGGACAGAACTTGGTGGTGAGTTGTTACAGACTGAAGTGGCAGTCATGCCTGGAAAGGGAAAACTTATTATTACAGGAAAATTAGGTGAAGTGATGCAGGAATCAGCCCAGGCAGCCTTAAGTTATGTGCGTTCAAGGGCGGCCAGCTTAGGCCTAGAACCAAATTTTTATGAAAAATACGATGTCCACATCCATGTGCCAGAGGGTGCTGTACCAAAAGATGGGCCTTCTGCAGGGATCACTATGGCCACTGCTTTGGTCTCTGCCTTAACCAAGGTGGCAGTGAGAAAGGATGTGGCCATGACAGGAGAAATCACCCTTCGTGGCAAGACCTTGCCCATTGGTGGTTTAAAAGAGAAGTTATTGGCTGCCCATAGAGGGCGTATTAGAAAGGTCATAATTCCTAAAGAGAATAAACAGGGCCTAAGGGAGATCCCTAATAAGATTTTAAAGACCCTGCAAATTGTGGCTGTTAGTCATATGGATGAGGTGCTGAAGGAGGCCTTAAGTTCGGAGCTTCCTATGAGAGAACATCCTATAAAACCTGTTGAGACACATGCACCAGAGCAACCTAGGCTAGTACAGTAATATTCTCCATAGGGGTCTCCTCCTTGACATTCGTCTCTTCCTTTATAAAATCAATCAAATTTTAGGTTTAAAATAGGGGTATATTTGATGATAGAAATCTTTACTTCTTATGAATTAAAGAAAAGGGGGCAATTACTCAATATCCTGTGGATTTTGAGTAATTGATTGCAAAATGTTCACCCCGTTAGATAGTTTTATATCTAACGGGGCAAGAAGTGCAAATTGAAAAATGCAAAATGAAACAAAACATTTATCAGAATGTTACAAAATCTATAATAACTATGAAGATGAAAGAAGAATAGATGCTATTATTTAAAGTGTTTAATTTTAAATTTTACATTTTTCAATATTCGTTTTTCAATGTCTGCTCAAAATTCTGTAGAATTTTGAGCAGATACTATTTTGGTATAGGACAATGATTCAAACAATAAGGGGTTTTAGAGATATCCTGCCACCAGAGACCGCTAAGTGGCAATATGTAGAGAATACTGCCCGCAATATCTTAGAGAATCATGGCTTTAGAGAAGTAAGAGTGCCCATTTTAGAAAATACTGAATTATTCTTACGTAGTATTGGAGAAACTACAGAAATTGTGGAAAAGGAAATGTATAGCTTTATTGATCGTAATAAGGTATCTGTTACCTTAAGGCCAGAGGTTACAGCCTCAATAGTTAGGGCATTTATTCAATATGGCTTATATAATCAACCTTGGGCAAAGAAACTTTATACTATTGGCCCTATGTTTCGCAGGGAAAGGCCACAAAGGGGAAGGTATCGCCAGTTTTGGCAAATAAATGCAGAGATATTTGGCTATGGAGAACCTTTTGCCGAAATAGATCTCCTTAATGCCTTAGATATGATTTTAAAGGCATTGAAGATTAGGGATTATCAACTTCTGCTCAATTCCCTGGGATGTACAAAATGCAGGCCCTATTTTAAAAAAGCACTGAAAGATTACTTAAGTAGTAAAAAAGAGGGGCTTTGCCCGGATTGCAAGCGCCGTCAGGCAGTTAATCCACTTAGGGTATTTGATTGCAAGACAGAGAGTTGCCATGGGATACTACTGGATGCCCCACGGATCATAGACTACCTTTGTCCCGATTGTCAAACCCATTTCATAGAGGTTCAAGATTATTTAAAGGGGATAAATATGAAGTTTACAGTCAATCCCTACCTTGTAAGGGGTTTGGATTACTATACAAGGACGGCCTTTGAGGTGACTGTTGAGGGAATTGGTGCCCAAGATGCTATAGCAGGTGGTGGAAGGTATGATGAACTCATCAAAGAGTTGGGAGGAAAATCCACACCGGCCATTGGATTTGCTATTGGTATAGATAGATTGCTTCCTGTGGTGCCAGAAATTGATGGGGGAAGGTGCCCTGCACTATTTTTGGCCCTTTTAGATAATGAGAGCTTTAAGATAGGACTCATTTGGGCAAGAAGGTTGAGGGAAGAGGGAATTTGGGTGGAGATGAATTATAATAGGTCTAGTCTTAAGTCCCAAATGAATAGGGCAAATCAACTGAACGCAAAATTTGTACTCATTATTGGTGAAAGAGAAAGACAAAGAGGGGAGGCCATTTTAAGAAATATGGATACAAAGGTACAGGTTAATATCCCTATTTCTGTTGAGAGGGGCATTCCTTTATTTTTAAAAGAAGCAGAAGACAATGAAGGTAGAGGTAAAGAGAAATAGGTATAGGTAAAAAGGAGGGAATTTGATTGAGTTAGATACTTTAGGCAACTGGTATCGCACTCATTATTGTGGACAATTGAGGGAATCTCACATCGGACAAGAAGTGACCCTGATGGGTTGGGTTCAGAGAAGGAGGGATCATGGTGGTGTAATATTTATTGACTTACGTGACAGGACAGGTATTGCCCAAATTGTGTTTAACCCAGAAATAGATATAGATACCCATAGGAAGGCCCATACCTTAAGATCAGAATGGGTACTGGCTATAAAAGGAAAGGTACGCCCAAGGCCGGAAGGGATGGAGAATCCAAAGCTTCCCACAGGTTATATAGAAGTCATGGTTAATGAACTGAAGATTTTTAATAGTTCATTTCCACCCCCATTCCTTATTGAGGACTCTATAGAAGTAGCTGAGGCTACTAGGTTTTGTTATAGGTATTTGGATCTCCGTAGACCGAAACTTTTAAAAAATCTTATTAAGAGGCATCTATCTAGCCAAATAATACGCCAATACTTCAGTGACCATGGGTTTGTAGAGATTGAAACCCCATTTCTTGCAAAAAGTACCCCAGAAGGGGCAAGGGACTTTTTGGTACCATCTAGGCTCAATCCAGGTAAATTTTATGCCCTTCCTCAATCCCCTCAGTTGTTTAAACAACTTTTAATGATTGCTGGATTAGATAGATATTTTCAAATTGTCCACTGCCTTCGTGATGAAGATCTGAGGGCAGATAGGCAACCAGAATTTACCCAAATAGATTTAGAGATGTCTTTTGTGAAAGAGGAAGACATTATGGCCATTAGTGAAGGCCTAATGAAAAACCTGTGTAAAAAGGTATTTGGCATAGAAGTGAGTACACCCTTTCCTTGCTTTACCTATGAAGAGGCCATAGGATTTTATGGCACAGATAAGCCAGATATACGCTTTGACCTAAAACTTAAGGATGTTACAAAGATCTTTTCCAACTCTAATGTTGAGGTATTTTCTGAAGCAATTAAGAGAGGCGGTTTGGTCAAGGCCATAAATGCTAAAGGAGCGGCTCTTTCTAGGAAAGAAATAGACGATTTAACCGAATTTGTAAGGGAATTTGGTGCTAAGGGGCTTGCTTGGATAAAAGTTAAAGGCACTGATTGGCACTCACCCATTGCAAAACTTTTATCCTCAGGAGAAAGGGATGCCTTGGCAAAAACCTTAGATTTAAAGGACGGAGAACTGGTATTTTTTGTAGCAGATATCCCAGAGATAGTGCATCTTTCTCTAGGAAATCTAAGGTTAGAGTTGGCAAAAAAATTGGGGCTTGTACCCCAAAATCAGTTTTGTTTTTGCTGGGTAAAGCATTTTCCTATGTTTGAATATGACACTGCTGAAGGGCGTTGGGACACTGCCCATCATCCATTTACCATGCCCATAGAAGAAGAAATGAAGTATTTACCAGAAGAGCCAGAAAAGGTTCATTCTCACTCTTATGATATTGTATTAAATGGTGTTGAGATCGGTGGGGGTAGTATTCGTATCCATCGGAGGAATATCCAAGAAATGATTTTTGACATCATCCAAATTGGAAAAGAAGAGGCACAGGAGAAATTCGGCTTTCTCTTAGAGGCATTGACCTATGGTGCACCACCCCACGGCGGCATTGCCCTTGGATTTGATCGGTTACTGATGTTACTGTGTGGTTGCAGTAGCATTAGGGATGTTATCCCATTTCCAAAGACACAGAAGGCCACTTGCCTTACCACTGATGCACCTTCAAGGGTGGAAACACAACAATTAAAAGAGCTTTCCATAAAATTAGACTTAAAATAAAGCCAAAGGATTCAGCTATTGGTTTTATTTTTTATGAATGAATGAGATTTCAAAGCCCATTTCTTTGGCCAAATGAGAGATAAGTTCTTCTAGGTCTGACTCACTCCCTGGGGGCACCATCAATTTTATGATGGCCTTATATGGGTCTACTGTCCTAAACTGGGCCAATCCATCATGGGCTTCTATAACCCACTGGAAAAAGGCAATTTTATCCCTGGGCAACTGGATAAGCCAATTTTTACTTTTCATAACTTAAAAGTGGGTCTAAAGCGAATAATACGACGCAACTGTGTTTTAAATGTCTTTTTTAAGATAGGGTGTTTTATTTCCTGAGGTTTTTTCAAATAGCTAGTAAATACCCCAAAGCCCCTGATTTCCACATGCCCTGCCTTGATGCCTTCTGTAAGGCCAGAAAAAAATGCATCAATTAAAAGTTCTAGGTCCTTTTTATAAATTTGGGGAAAGCGAGAGGCCAGCTTAGCAATTAAATCACCCTTTAACATCTCACCATTGAAATTTTAATACCTTTTCATTTTTACTTAAAAACTCTAGAAAATCAGAAAAAAACATATCTAAAAATGATTTTTTTTCTTTTAGATAGAATGTGCTTGGCTTTCCTTCAATACCTCCCAATTGTGCTGCTAAAGTAATAGCATCTCGAAAATTGCCCAATTTGTCCACAAGTCCTAATTTTTTGGCCTCTTCACCAGTGAATATCCTTCCATCGGCTATCTCTTGAACCTTATCTAAAGATAGGTTTCTTCCGTTGGCAATGGCTTTTACAAATTGTTTATGAACATCTTTGATTAACTTTTCTATTAAGACCCTTTCCTCTTTTGACATTCTTCTTATAGGGGAACCAATATCCTTGAATGCACCGCTTTTTATAACCTCTTGCTCTAGTCCCAATTTTTTCAAAAGTTCTTGAATATTAATAAACTCCATTTTCACTCCAATGCTGCCAGTAATAGTACCTGGTGAAGCTATAATCTTATTAGCTGCTGAGGCAATATAATAGCCACCAGAGGCAGCTATACTACCCAAAGAGGCTACTATAGGTTTTTTCTTACGAATCTTCATTATTTCTAAACAAATTTCTTGAGAAGGACCGACGGTTCCGCCAGGAGAATCAACCCTTAAAACAATCGCCTTAATATGCTTATTTTCTGCTAATTTTACTAGATTGTTCAAAGTAGGATTAGAACCTTTAATAATTCCTTTTATTTCAAGGATACCTACCTTCTCACCTGTAATAAATACCCCTTCTTCCGAGATATAATGGGCTAAAGAAAATCCTAAAAAGAAGATAAAAATAATAAAAGATAGCTTTAGGAAAAAACGTAATATAGAATGTTTTTTTTCGGTCATTATAGTGTCTTATACAGAAATATTAGAAAACTGGTTATATAGATAATAATTACCAAAAAGGGGTTCAGCACTGACCTTATTTTGTATAATAGCGTTAAACACATAATTGTTATTAATAAAATACTTTCTAAGGCTAACCAAAGGTGCATATTGGTAGCCATTGTGAACATAGGACTTTTAGCATAAAATAAATCTGTCAAAAAGGCAAGTATCCCTAATGTAAATACATTGCTTTGTAAAGTATTATTCATGACCTCTGATAATTTATCATCTCTTGGTTGGGAGAAAGAAGCACTTAGCCTAGGTGAGCAGGTGATGCCAGCCAATAAAAAGCCCCCTATTAGACCGTTATCTAAGTGAAAAGTAGTGATCATTTCATGGCAGGCATAGGCTAAAGGCCCGCCTGTAGCGAAAATAAGTAAAGAAGCAATAAAAAAACGTAAATAAATGATGGATGTCTTTAATTTGGGCTTATAGGGTGTTGCCGGTGCCGAGTCTATAAACATCTTTGTATATAAGAGATAAGTTATCAATAAAATTAAACTTGCCCAGCTTACATGTAAAAAACCCATTTTCCCTTTCCAGATTCCCAAACAAAAAATAACCATTAAGGCTATATTAAATAGAATAGTTATGCGAGGTATATGAAGTTCCCTATCTTTATTTAATAAAAGTGATAGAGCCAAAATAAAGAGGTTGAATAAATTGATGCCCAATATGCTGGCTAGCCCTAAGCCTGGGTCATGGGCAACAACAATGGTGCCAATGATGACAGATAATTCAGGTAGAGAGATAATGGCGCTTAAGAAAAAAAATCTCAATCGAGGATGCCTGTAGGGTTGATATGAAAAGAATCTAATGTACTCAGGCATACCTTTGCCAGCAAAGAAGATTACCAAGCTGGCAGTGATGAACCTGATCCACAATTCCACATTAGGTCCTTGACTTGATCAAATCTCCCAATTTAAGGGCGCCCTTAGAGTTGGAGGCGTATTTGTATGAGATAGGATCTTCTTGTTCTAATTGTTTTATGGAGAGTCCCAATTTTTTCTCTTCAGAACTCACCCGAATCACCTTAGTCTCTATTATATCACCTATTTTAAAATCATCGTTTAAATTTTTTACCTTCTCTTGATAAATTTCAGAGATATGAACTAATCCCTCAATACCTTCTTCTATTTCCACAAACAAGCCAAAATTAGTAATATGGGTTATCTTTCCAGTTATTATGCTACCTAAGGGGTATTTTCCTGGTATGCTCTCCCATGGGTTAGGTGTAAGCTGTTTTATACCTAGGGCCAATTTCCCTTTTTCTTTATTTATTTCCAAAACTTTGGCCTTAACAACCTGTCCTTTCTTGTAAAGATCACGTGGGTGTTTAATACGTTTTGTCCAAGAAATATCAGAGATATGAATTAAACCATCTATACCTTCCACTACCTCCACAAAGATTCCAAATTTTGTAATGTTTTTTACCTTACCTTCCACAATGCTATCCACAGGGTATTTTTCCTGAACGATTTCCCAAGGATCCGGTCCAATCTGCTTTAAGCCAAGGGATATACGTCTTCTTTTAACATCTTCATCTAGTATTTTTACTTCTACTACATCACCTACAGAAATAAGCTCTGAGGGATGCCTTATCCTCTTTTTTGACCAAGCCATTTCTGATATATGAATGAGCCCCCTTACCCCTTCTTTTAATTTCACGAATGCACCATAATCCGTAAGATTCACTACTTGCCCTTTTACTGTTGCCCCTATAGGGTATTTTTCAGGGACTATGGCCCAGGGATCTGGTGTAAGTTGTTTCATACCTAAAGATATTTCTCTTTTTTCTGAATTAAACTTTAAAACCTCCACCCTCACCTCATCCCCTACTTCAAATTTGTCCGATGGATGGCCTATTTTCTCCCAAGAAATATCTGTGATATGGAGCAATCCATCAATACCTCCCAAATCAACAAATACCCCATAATCTGTAATGTTTTTCACCCTTCCATAAACTATAGCCCCCTCTTTTAATGTAGCTAAAATACGTTTTCTCTGCCTTTCCTTCTCTTCTTCTAATATCAAACGGCGAGACAGAATTATATTATGGAGGCGCTTGTTGTATTTAATGATTTTAAAAGGATAATCTTTACCAACAAAACTGTCATAATCCCTAGTGGGCTTTATGTCTACTTGAGAACCTGGTAAGAAAGCGGGTACACCAATATTTACAGTAAACCCCCCTTTTATCCTTTTTACAATCTCACCATGGATAATTTCATTCTGGGTATGGGCCCTTTCTATCTTTTCCCAAGTCTTAATCTCAATGGCCTTTTTTCGAGATATGGAAATACTGCCATGCGTTTGATTTACCCCTTCAAAAAGCACCTCTACTGTATCTCCTTCCTTCACAGAAAGTTCACCTGAGCTATTAGTAAATTCAGAGACAGGAACAGCCCCCTCAGACTTAAATCCAATATCCACCATGACATAGTCTTTGCTAATACAGATTACCTTTCCAGGAACAACCTCTCCTACTTGGATCTCTTTAACACTTTCCTTATAGAGCTTCATTAGTTTTTCTCGGGTTTCCTCTGCTTCAGGCGATTTGGCTTCTTCATTCATGGGGGTTAACCTCCTGCATTTTTACTAAAAATATAATCCAACATTTTATCTACAACCTTATTTACTCCTATGCAAGTGGTATCAATGGTTATGGCATCAGAAGCGGGTTTTAAAGGGGCTAAAGAGCGTATCGTGTCTTGTTTATCACGCTGTAGGATCTTTTCATATATTTCACCGGGATCAGGATTCCCCCCCATTTGCCTTAGCTGTTTTAAGCGCCTCTCGGCCCTCACGGTGGCTTCCGCAGTGAGATAAAATTTTATAAAGGCATTTGGGAATACCACAGTCCCCATATCTCTTCCTTCAAAGATAACTTTATTTATGGCCAATGCCCTTTGCCATTTCCAAAGAGCATTGCGCACCTCTAATCTTTGAGAAACTAAAGAGGCCATTATACCTATTTCTTCAGTTCTAATATTCTCTGTGACATCCTCATTGTCTAAGTAAACAATATCATTTTTAAATTTTACACGAGATGGTAAGTCATGGGCCAATTGGGCCAAGGCATTATTATTATTTAGAGATATACTATCTCTTTTTACAGCTAGGGCCAAGGTCCGATACATAGCCCCGGTGTCAATATAACCAAAGTTAAGTATTTTGGCTAGTTTTTTAGCTACTGTGGTCTTTCCTACCCCACTTGGCCCATCTATGGTAATAATCACACTTTTTCCCATATTTCTTTAAAATTCAAAATAAGTTTTTTATTCTCTTCTGGCCTACCAATAGTAATACGTAAATATTCTTTCATTCCATAACCTTCCATAGACCTTACAATAATGCCTCTGGATAGTAATTCTTTACAAATAAACCCTGCCTTATTAGATAAATATACCAATAAGAAATTGGCTTCGCTAGGAACTGTCATAATGCCAAGTTTCTTAAATTCACTTATTAAATAGGCCCTTCCTTCCCAAACCATTTTCTTTGTTTTCTCTAAAAATTCTTCATCATCTAAGGCAGCTAGGGCACCTATTTGGGCCAAACTATTCACACTAAAGGGGTCCCTTACCAACTGAAGATAATAGGCCAGAGAAGCATCTAAGATACCATAGCCAATCCTTAGGCCTGCTAGACCATATGACTTTGAAAATGTGCGCAAGATAATCAAATTTTTAAAATCTTTTAAATAATCTAAGCTATTAATCCTTTTAGAGTCCTCTATAAAATCAACATAGGCCTCATCCAAGACAATTATGGTAGAAGAAGGCGTTTTCTCTAAAAAACTTTCCCATTCAGAGACACTAAAAACAGTGCCTGTAGGATTGTGAGGATTATTAATAAAAATGAGCTTCGTTCTTTTAGTCACCTTTTTTAAAATTCCATTTAAATCTATCTTAAATGCTGATAGCGGTACTCTAACAATGTTTGTATGATGCAGATGAGCAATCTTTTCATAGATAGAAAAACTTGATGAGGGGATAATGACTTCATCATTGGACAATAAAAAGACGCGGCCAACTAGCCCCATAATTTCATCAGAGCCATTTCCTAAAACAATTTGCTCTTGCCTTACATTTAGCCTCTGTGCCAATTTTTTACGTAGCCTCCATCCGGAACCAGAGGGATAGCGATGGAGATAAGGCAGTGCCTCCTTAATGGCCTCTATGGCTTTAGGAGAAGGCCCTATGGCATTTTCATTTGAGGCTAACTTAATGACCTCACTAATGCCGTATTCCCTTTTTACTTCCTCAATGGGCTTACCTGGAGTATATGGCTTTAATGAGCGGATATATTCAGGAATGCCAAATTTCACTTAAAAGCTTATAACTTAAAAAGAATGAAAAATCAACACTACTCTTTAAGATTAACAAATTTTCTGGAGTAATTCGCAGAGTTGACAAAATAATGCAAATGAATAAAAAAATAAAATTATGAAAAATAAACAAGTAGCTGACGTTTTTAATCATGTTGCTGACATTTTAGAGATAAAAGGTGAAAATCCATTTAGGGTAAGGGCTTATAGGAAGGCAGCACAGAATATTGAAAATCTGGCAGAAGATATTGAGGAAATCGCGAAAAGGGACGGACTTTATAATATCCCAGGGATCGGAAAGGATTTGGCCCAAAAAATTAAAGAAATCTTGGATACAAAAACATTTAAGGGCTATGAGAAGTTAAAAGAAGAAGTCCCTGATAGCCTTGTCAGCCTGCTATCTGTCCCAGGCGTGGGCCCACGCACTGCAAAGATTCTCTACGATAAATTTGGGGCAATTGATTTAAATAAGCTAGAAAAACTCTGTTTAGAAAGAAAGATCCAAGGGCTACCAGGGATTAAGGCCAAGACAGAAGAAAATATCTTAAAGGGCATTCAATTGGTAAAAAGAGGTATGGAGAGACGTCCATTGGGGGCTATTCTGCCTATAGCTGAGCAAGTTATAGAGATATTAAAGAAAAAATGCCCTTTAGACCGTATTGATGTAGCAGGTAGTGTGAGAAGGAAAAGGGAAACCATAAAAGATATAGATATCTTAATCTGCTCCTCCCATCCACGAAAGGTGATGGATGTATTTACCAATTCACCTTTAGTCCATGAGATCATTGCAAAGGGGGAGACAAAGTCCAGTATTCGCACCAGTGATGGTCTACAGATTGATTTAAGGGTAGTGGATCGCTCATGTTATGGTGCTGCATTATGCTACTTTACTGGTTCTAAGGCCCATAATATCAGAATTCGTGAACTGGCTGTTAAAAGGGGCCTAAAGATAAGCGAATATGGCATATTTAAAAACGATAAGTGTATTGGTGGAAAAGAGGAGATAGATGTATTTAATGTAGTGGATTTACCATATATTCCACCAGAGTTAAGGGAAGACAGAGGTGAAATCGAAGCAGCTATGGAAGGGATCTTACCAAAACTTGTAGAGATGGACGAAATAAAAGGAGATATGCATGTCCATTCCAAATACAGTGATGGAGCAGCCACACTTCCTGAGATTGCAAAAAAGGCAAAGGAAATGGGACTAGAATGGGTAGCCATTACCGATCATTCCCAGGGTTTAAGGGTTGCCCGCGGTGTCTCCATTGAAGATCTAAGAAAAAAAAGGGCTGAGATAGATGCGTTTAATCGCAGCAATATGGACGTAAAACTCTTGTGTGGAACAGAGGTAGATATCCTATCAGATGGTAAGTTGGATTATCCTGATGAGGTATTGGCACAGTTAGATGTAGTAGTTGCAGCTATTCATGCAGGATTTAAGCAAGCTGAAGCCATTTTGACAAAGAGGATTGTCTCTGCTATGGAGAATCCATATGTCCATATCATTGCCCACCCTACAGGGAGACTAATTGGCGAAAGGGAGGCATACGCCCTAAGCCTAGAGAGGGTATTTGATGTAGCTGCAAAGACATGCACATGTATGGAAATCAATGCATACTATAAAAGATTAGACCTAAACGATGTCCTTA
>LJNA01000097.1 GCA_001304365.1 Syntrophobacter sp. DG_60
TCTGTTTTCTCTTATAGCACTCGTTGCTATCCTCGTAAAGAATATAGCTGGTCTGTAAATTTAAAAAGCTTAAATAATGCCATTCTTCTTAACCCCCGAAATAGTTATCAAAATTATAATGTAGCTGTAAACCTTTCAGATAAGGTAATATATACCTATATGGGTGTTTTATTGCCCAAATTGGGAAGTGCCAATTATGCCACTGCCGGGATGCTGTCTCCTTTAATGAATGATCCCTATTATAAAACCATAGGCATAGGCACACGCATATTCTTAGGAGGTGGGGTTGGCTATGTAGTTTGGCATGGAACACAACATCAACCAAATACATCAAGGACAGAAAGAGGCATCCCCAGGGGTCCTGCTGGCACCTTGGCCCTTATGGGAGACCTAAAGCAGATGAGCAGTTACTTTCTAAGGGGTGTATCTTTAAGGGGTTATGGTGTAAGCTTGGCAGTAGGAATAGGCATACCCATTCCTTTATTAAATGAGGAAATCTTATCCTATACATTGGTAACAAATAAGGACATCCTCATGCCTGTGATAGATTTTAGCAGAGACAACTTATGCAGAACTCCAAAGTGGACATATCAAAATCCTTGGAAAGGCAATGCCTACTTGCACGCTCTCTAGTTATGCTAGGGCAAAGGAGGTAGCAAATACACTGAAAAGTTGGATTACGCAAGGAAAATTTACCTTGACCCAACCAGCCGTAACTATAGATAGGTTAAATAATGATGATTAAAAGGAAGTATCTTCTTATTTTCCCGGAAGAAACAGTAGAAAAGCCCATTACTTATAATCTGATCCATGACTATAACCTGATGATAAATATCCTTAAGGCTAGTGTGACCCCTGGGAAGGAGGGACGCTTAGTAATCGAGGTTCAGGGGGATAAAAAGGCACTGGCCAATGCAAAGCTTTATTTAAAAGAAATAGGTGTAAACATTAAGCCAGTTATCGAGGGCATTCGCTGGCTAAAAGAGCGATGTGTTCATTGCACCGCTTGCGTACCTGGATGTCCCAGTCAGTGTTTTGTAGTTGATAGAAAAACAATGGTTATATCTTTTGAAAAAGAAAAATGTATTGTGTGTAAGCATTGCCTCTCTGCATGTGCTTATGGTGCTATTAAAATCTTAGAAAACAATGCGGGTTGAAGATGTTATTAAGATGGAAATAAGGAGAAAAAAATGGCATTGGACGAGCTGATTATTACTCAGGCCATTGTAGAAAGATTTTCAGAAAAATTAAAAGGATGTTTGATGTTAGATGTGGCTATTGTGGGGGCAGGCCCCTCTGGACTAGTAGCTGGTTATTATTTGGCAAAAAATGGGCATAGGGTGGCTATTTTTGAAAAGAAGTTGAGCATTGGTGGCGGTATGTGGGGTGGGGGGATGATGTTTAATCAAATTGTAGTCCAAACAGAAGGAAAAAGGATTTTGGATGAATTTGAAATAAAAACGGCCCCTTTTTCTGAAGGCTATTATACAGCAGATGCTATAGAGGCTATTACCACCATTTGTTCTAAGGCCTGCCAAGCAGGGGTAAATGTATTTAATACCATTTCTGTAGAGGATGTTTTGGTAAGGGAGGGGCGTGTTATAGGGTTAGTGATAAATTGGTCAACAGTGGAAATGGCCAAATTAGATGTAGATCCATTGACTATCCGTGCTCAATATGTAATAGAGGCCACTGGCCACGCTACAGAGGTAGTAAAGGTTATTGAAAAAAAGATGGGAGAATCCCTTCTTACCCCTACAGGTAAGATAATAGGGGAGAAATCTCTTTGGGCAGAAATTGGGGAAGCAGATACAATAAAGAACACAAAAGAGGCATACCCAGGCCTATTTGTCTGTGGTATGGCAGCTAATGCCACCTTTGGCTCATATCGGATGGGCCCTGTATTTGGGGGAATGCTCCTTTCCGGAGAAAGGGTTGCAAAGCTTATTCACGAAAGATTAAGAACAAAGACTTGATTGCCACAGATTTGCACAGAATGAAACAGATCATCAGGATTTTAAATATAAAAATATTTTCTGGGGGTATCGGCGAAAATCTGTGGCGAATTTTATAAATTCCTAGGCAAGAACAAAACTCGATTAATAAAGAGATTTAGTAATGACGGAGGTCATAAAACACTAAATCGTAAATCCGAAACCCTAAACAAATTCGAATTTCATAATTTCTTAAGCATTAAAAAACATTTATAATTAGAATAATATGGTAATGAAAATCTTAGAAAAAAGCTATGAACCAGAACAAGTAGAGGGAAGGCGGTATCAATACTGGCTTGAAAAGGGGTTGTTCTCAGCCGATTTGAAATCGCAAAAGAAGGTCTTTTCCATGGTCATCCCACCACCCAATGTAACAGGCTCGTTACATATGGGACATGCCTTAAACTGTACATTACAGGATGTCATGGCCCGTTACAAAAGGATGCAAGGCTATAACGTATTGTGGGTTCCAGGCACAGACCATGCAGGCATTGCTACCCAAAATGTAGTAGAGAGGGAACTCGCTCAAAAGGGCATTATTCGCCAAGAGTTGGGCAGAGAGGAATTCGTTAAAGAGGTATGGAGGTGGAAAGAAACCTATGGAAATCAAATTATTAACCAATTAAAGCGTCTAGGATGTGCCTGTGACTGGAGATATGAAAGATTTACCATGGATGAAGGCTTGTCAAGGGCTGTCAAGGAGGTCTTCATTCGTCTTTACAAGGAAGGTCTTATCTTCCAAGGCAATTATATCATAAATTGGTGTCCTAGGTGTCAAACCGCCTTGGCTGAGTTAGAAGTAGACTATGAGCCCCACAAAGGCAATCTTTATTACATTCATTACCTAAAAGAAAACGAAGAAGGCTATGTAACGGTAGCTACTACCAGACCTGAAACCTTGCTTGGGGATACAGCCGTAGCTGTCCACCCAGAGGATAAGCGTTATCAGGACTTAAAAGATGTGTATGTGTTTGTCCCTGTCTTAAATCGGCACATCCCCATTATCTTTGATACATATGTAGAGAAAGAATTCGGGACGGGTGCCTTGAAGGTTACGCCCGCACATGACCCAAATGACTTTGAAATCGGAAAGAGACACCACCTCCGGGCCATAAAGGTTATTGATGAAACAGGACATATGACCAAAGAAGCTGGGCCATACAAAGCTTTAGACCGATTTACCTGCAGGGAGAGAATTGTAGATGACCTCAAGAAACAGGGACTCTTAGAAAAAATTGAGCCATTGGAGCACAGTGTGGGACATTGTTATAGGTGTAAGACCGTAGTAGAACCTTTGCTTTCTAAACAGTGGTTTGTACGCACAAAGCCATTGGCTGAGGCTGCTATTACCGCCGTAAAGGAAAAAAAGACCCGTTTAATCCCCGGCAGTTGGGAAAAGGTATACTTTGATTGGTTGTACAATATTAGGGATTGGTGTATTTCACGTCAAATTTGGTGGGGTCACTGTATCCCTGCCTGGCACTGTAAAAAATGTGGTAAAATTACAGTAGATAAAGAAAAGCCATCAATTTGCCCTAAATGTGGGGGCAATGTGCTAAAAGAAGAAACAGATGTTCTGGATACCTGGTTTAGCTCAGCCCTTTGGCCCTTTGTAACATTAGGCTGGCCAGAAGATACAAATGAGCTAAAGATATTTTATCCTACTTCTATCCTCATCACAGGTTTTGATATACTGTTTTTCTGGGTGGCAAGGATGATAATGATGGGGCTGCACTTTACACATGAGGTCCCCTTCCATGATGTCTATATTCATGCCCTTATCCGAGATGAAAAGGGGCAAAAGATGAGTAAATCCAAAGGAAATGTTATTGACCCTCTGGATATGACAGAAAAATATGGCACAGATGCCCTAAGGTTTACCCTTATCTCCTTAGCTACCCAAGGAAGGGATATTCAACTATCTGAAAAATACATTAAGGGATATCGCCATTTTGTCAATAAATTATGGAATGCTGCACGTTTTACCCTACTTAATCTAGAGGATTATGTACAACCTATACCAGAAAAGGGCAGTGTAGCTGACCGTTGGATACTCACACAATTACAGGACGTAATTAAGTCAGTAAACAATTCATTAGAGGCATATGAATTTGATAAAGCCGCCTATGCCCTTTATCATTTTATATGGTATGAATTCTGTGATTGGTATCTAGAATGGATAAAACCTATCCTTTATCAATCAAAAGACCTTGAAAGAAAAATGATCACACAAGGGATACTCCTAGAGACTCTATCTACTATTTTAAAGCTCCTTCAACCATTTATGCCCTTTGTAACAGAGGAAATCTGGCATCATTTACCAGCCCCGTTGAGTAGAGAAGCTTACTCTACGGGGCCAGGGAAAAGGGAAAGTATATTAGAAAGTGCCTATCCTGCTGATAAACCTGAACTTAGGGATGAAAATGCAAAAGAAGAGATGGAGCTTATGATAGGACTAATAAAAACCATAAGAAACATGCGTGGAGAAATGAATATCTCACCTAGTACAAAGATCAAAATTATTTTATCTGCTAATAAAGCCCTTTTAGATAAAATAGCTAGACATCAAGAGCCTATTACCCATCTAGGAGTAATTGGGGAGCTTCTTTTGACCACTAAGGGGGAAAAACCTACCTATTCTTCTGCCTCACTTTGGCAAGGTATAGATATCTTTATGCCACTTAAAGGTATTATAGACCTAGAGGCAGAAGAAAGACGGCTTAATAAGGAAATTGGTAAACTTGTAGAAGAATTGGCTATCCATCAGCGCAAATTGAGAAATAGGGATTTTCTTTCTAAGGCCCCAGGGGTTGTAGTAGAAAAGAAAAGAGAAAAGGCAAAAACCTTAGATGAAAAATTAATGAGACTTAAGGCCAATTTGAATAAAATCAAGACCATTATTGGGCAACAACCTTGACATTTTGGTATGCCCTATCTAAAATTGTCTTAGGCGGTGTAGCTCAGGGGTAGAGCAGACGGCTCATATCCGTCATGTCCGGGGTTCAAATCCCTGCACCGCCACCACATAACTCCTCTATATTTCTGGGTTTTTTTCAATCTAAATTTGGCATAATAACGGTATGTAACAGACTTGCCAAAAAATGCCTATGTGGTCAAACTAAACTCAAACAGATTGCTAAGGAAAAGTATTAGGGCCTTTTTTTCTGAATTCTCCTTTTTCAAACTCCTGGAATCTTGGGTATTTTCTCTAACGCCTCCTTTATTTTCTCCTCAGGGTATTCGTAATCTTTTAATTGCCCACTTAAATAGTCATCGTAAGCAGCCAGATCAAAGTGACCATGACCACTAAAGGCAATAACAATACATTTCTCCTCACCGTTCTCTCTACACTTTATGGCCTCATCAATGGCGGCCCTCACAGCATGAGCGGTCTCTGGTGCAGGAACAATACCCTGTGTTCTGGCAAATAATACCGCTGCTTCGAACACTGGATTTTGGCTATAGGCCCAATCTCAATATTTGGTGGGATCTTCCTTATTTATCTTGGCTACGAGAATCTTCGAGTTAATGAGACCAATTTTGAAATTAAAAAAACCAAAACAAAATCTTTACATAAAGGCATTTTTGTAAATGCATTAAATCCTCATCCTTATGTATTTTGGTTTTCTGTCGGCGGGTCTTTTCTTATAAAGGGTAATTTTTGGGCTGGGGGATTATTTTTATTGGGTTTTTATTTGCTTCTCATTGGCTCAAAAGTGGGTATTGCTGTTATTACCGATAAAAGTAAAACCATGCTTAAAAGCCAGTATTTTATTTGGTTAGTCCGTATTCTAGGTACTTTACTTTTCCTATACGCTATAATTCTTATAAAAGATGGGATAACTTATTTCCAGACATCATTTCTTGTATCATATATGTAAATATGTAAAATGCTGAGTAAAGCCTGTTGAACCTTTGAGACAGACATTCTTGTGCATTTGATTTAATTTTTGATTAAGACAATTTTAGGTCAAAGTCGCAGTAATCATCGATTCGCGATTTATAGAACATATAATCAACTATCTCCCCTATAAGTCTAAAAGAACATCCAGAGTTCCATTATTGCCAAAAATAGACAGGGCTGAGGCGTGAGACGGTAAACAACAAAGCCATTTAATGCCTCTTATCCTGCTTAAATGGTCAATTAGAGGCAATTAGGAGAAGATTAGGATGGGACTTTTTTCTCGGGGTTGGAGCTACCAAGTATACAACTAAGGTGTTATATACCGTAAGAAAATAGCACCATTAAAATACAACCAAAAATACAGCCTCTGTATGATTTACAATACTAATATAATCTAGTAATTACCTTGCAAACAGAGTTAGTTAGGCGTACAACTGTGGAAAAATACATAATTGATTTCCTTATAATCATGTTGGCTGAACGGGATCCCCATACAGAAATATATGGTGAAGAGTTGCAAAATCTTGCTGTCTCCCTGGGCAAGGATATAGGTGTTCCAGAATACAAATTAAGAGACTTAAGATTACTAGCTCTTTTACACGATGTAGGCAAAGGTGGTATACTCGATTCAATTTTATATAAAAAAGGTAAGCTATCTTCTGAAGAATGGGAAATTATGAAAAGGCACTGTGAGATAGGATACCGTATAGCAG
>LJNA01000098.1 GCA_001304365.1 Syntrophobacter sp. DG_60
ATCCAAAAAATGGTAAGAAGTGATGCAGCATGTGCAGGGGTAATTTTTACCTTAGATACGGAAAGTGGCTTTAGGGACGTAGTATTTAATACCTGCTCCTATGGTTTGGGAGAAAATGTGGTGAAGGGAGCTGTAAATCCTGATGAATATTATGTGTTTAAGCCTACCCTTAAAATGGAGAGGCGTCCCATTATAGGAAAAACCATGGGGTCAAAGGAACAAAAGATGATCTATAGTGGAGATGGTAGAATGGTTAAAAATGTGCCCACTACTAGAGAAGAAAGGGATAGATATGTATTAAACGATGATGAAATTTTGCTTTTGGCCAAATGGGCCTGTGAGATTGAAGAGCACTATGGAAAGCCCATGGATATTGAGTGGGCAAAGGATGGAGATGGTAAGGATGTAGGCACAGGGCAATTCTTTATTGTACAGGCCCGTCCTGAAACTGTTCATTCTATAAAGGATTATTCAACCATGGAGACCTATGTCTTAAGAGAAAAGTATTATGAGCTAGAAGAAAGGGGTAAGGTACTGTGTAAGGGATTGGCTGTGGGTACAAAGATTGCTAAAGGAAAGGCCAATATCATCAAGTCTGCTAGTCAGATTACTAAATTTAGGCCTGGCGAGGTTTTGATTACCGATATGACAGACCCTGATTGGGAGCCCATTATGAAGGTAGCCTCTGCCATTGTTACAAATAGAGGGGGAAGGACATGTCATGCGGCTATTGTATCGCGGGAGCTGGGCATCCCTTGTGTAATTGGGACAGAAACAGCCACTAGGAGCATAAAAAATGGGCAGGAGGTTACCGTTGATTGTAGTGAAGGAGAAATAGGCTACATATACGATGGGTTTCTGGAATACGATATTGAACGATTAGACTTAGAAAAACTACCTGAGACCAAGACGAAGATTATGATGAATGTGGGCATTCCAGAAAAGGCATTTTCAGAAGGTCAAGTCCCCTGTGATGGTGTAGGCCTCGCTAGAGAGGAATTCATCATCAACTCCCATATAGGCATCCATCCTTTGGCCCTAATTTACTTTGATGAATTAAAGAATAAGGCAAAAGATGATAAAAAAATTGCAAGGATTGTTAAGAAGATAGAGGAAAGGACCAAGGGGTATGCTAATAAAGTAGAGTATTTTGTAGAAAGGCTTGCTATCGGGATTGGGCGCATTGGGGCAGCCTTTTATCCTAGAGACGTAATTGTGCGCCTTTCTGATTTCAAGACAAATGAATATGCTAACCTTATTGGCGGAGAGCTTTATGAGCCCCAAGAGCATAATCCCATGATTGGTTGGAGAGGGGCCTCTCGTTATTATGGCAAGGAATTTAAGCCTGCCTTTGGTCTGGAATGCAAAGCCTTGCTTAAGGCAAGAAATGAGATGGGCCTTACCAACATTAAGGTAATGGTGCCCTTTTGCCGCACGCCAAAAGAGGGGAAAAAGGTAGTTGAGGTCATGAGAGAATATGGCTTAGTACAAGGAGAAAATGACTTAGAGGTATATGTTATGTGCGAGATTCCTAGCAATGTAATCTTAGCAGATGAATTTTGCGATGTATTTGATGGGTTTTCCATAGGTTCTAATGACCTAACTCAACTTGCATTGGGTCTGGATAGAGATTCTGAATTGGTAGCCCATCTTTATGATGAGCGCAGTGAAGCAGTAAAGAGGCTAATAAGCCAAGTAATTGAAATTGCACGACAAAGGGGTAAGAAGATAGGAATCTGTGGCCAAGCACCAAGTGATTTTCCTGAATTTACAGAATTTTTAGTAAAGTGTGGAATCGATTCTATTAGTCTAAACCCAGATGTGGTAATAAAAACCAGACTCCTTGTGGCAGAAAAGGAAAGAGAATTGGGAATTAAATGAAGAATTTCAATCAACAGTAAAGGAAACGAAGGCCAACTTCTTCTTCTTAGGGTCCAAGATATCTATATGCCATTCTCCCTTTAAATCCTTAGATATGCTCTTTTTGCTCCAGGTGCGCCATCTTGGGCCATTGACAGACAACACGGTAGTCATTACTTGCTTGTCTTTGTAATACCAAACATGTCTAACTTTCTGTGGGCTTTTTGCCCCCTGAATTTCTGTAAAACAATGAATTAATATAGAGTCTTCAATAGAAAAATCCTCACCTGGTTCTATAGGTTCCCTATTTTTTACATCCTTACACATAAAGATTTTGGTCATTCTTAAAGTCGCTGGGAATATTTTTATAGAAGTAACTTTTAGGGTAGCAGGTTGCTCAGAGAGACCTAAAGGTCGTGATTGCTGTAACTTTGGCCCTGGCGTTAAAGGTACTTTTGTAATGGCCTCTTTAGGCATCTGTTTTTTCTCTTGCTTTATTTTTTCTTCCTGAAAGAATGTTTTAGAGAAAAACCATATAATGCAAAGCATCGATAAGATCAAAATGCACCCATAGATTAAATACATCTTTGATTTTGGTTTTTTTGGAGTTGAGGGGGTAATTAATGGAATAGTCTCTCGCAGGTGTTGAGCCACAACCTCCTTTGCATTTAAACCCAAATAGTCTGCATAAATATGCAAATAACCCTTTATATATGTAGGGCCTGGTAACTCTTCCCACCTTTCTCCCTCAATAGCCCTAAGATAACGGGGCGAGATCTTTGTGTCTTTAGAGACCTTCTCTATAGAAATTTCATTTCCCTTTCTTACCTGCCGCAGTAATGGCCCTACAGTGCCCATACCTAAAATTTGATATATTTATCTGTATATAGCCTTGTATTAAATATTTTTAGCTTTTCAAAAATAAACCTAAATTTTTTCTCTAATGCGTTAAGGATCTTCTCTTTTATCCCATCAGATAATGTCCATAATTTCTGTTTAAATGGGCCAAATGTCCTCTTTCTCATTTTATAAATAAATTGCTCCTCTGTCATACCTTTTCCCCATTGGCCCTTAAACTCTTCCTTTATATACTTATACATTTCATTTCTTAACTCTTCTGGAAGACGGTCAAAAATGATATTTTGAAATCCTGTAGCTAAATGTATTTCACATGTGCCTACTTGAGGGAATTTATCAAAAAGTTCATCGGGCAGTGTTGAGGCACCATGCTGAACGGCCCCTGAAAGCCCATATCTCTTTCTTGCCACTTTTGAAATACTTCTAAGCACTTCAAAGTCAAGCTTAACACTTGCAACCCTCCCATCTGGTAAGGGAACCCCACCATGTGTTGTCCCTGTTTGAACACTAATCTTACTTATACTTGATAGGCCTTTGCCGAGTGTGTTTAAGTAACCTCCCATAAAGGCATTAAATTCCTCCACTGTAGAGTTTTTTCCACCAATATGGCCAATTTCTCCCCCTATAGATATTGTGATACTACTTGGCTCTATCTCTCTAATAAAGGCCGTAAGCTTAGCTGTATTTTCATAATTATCCCTTTGCTGCTCTATAAGTGTAGGCTTAGAATAGTCAACTAAAGTGGACGCATCTATATCTATGTTATAAAAACCAAAATCAATTGCCTCCTTTGTTAGCGCCTTAATGGCCGTAAGCTCTGCCTCAGGGTCTTCTGCATATCTTTTTTGATCAAATTGGAAGTGGTCTCCTTGAAAAAATACAGGGCCTTTATAATCCTCCTTTATGGCCGCTGCCAATATAGCAGACATGTATTCACTGGGTCTTTGGTCAGTATAAACCATCTCTGACTTTGCTATTTCAAAGATAAATGTACCTATATTTTTATCTAATGCTATCTTAAACACCCTCCTTGCTACATCATAGGTCATCCCCCTTATGTTTACAGCAGGAACAGTAAATCCACTAATTTCTCCCCTACCTATAGCCGTATATAAATCATGAATAGAAGCAGGTATAATTTTAAGTGCTCTAGCAATATCCCTAATAGAGAATACAGCAGTCTCTTTTAATGTCTTATCTTCACTAAAAACTGCAGTATAGATCAACTCATCTATGACCTCCTTTCTTATTCTTTGATTATCCTTTATTTTTACCTTTTCTCCAGTAAAAATGCCTATTTCTTTAATGGCATTATTTAATTCATTTATATCTCTATACAAATTTATCCCCCAAAAGATTTATAGACCTAAGTCCTGTGAAATACTTTGCATGGCCTTTAGTGAAATGTCTGTAAATTCTTCTAAAGAGAGTTCCAATTCAGTACATGTCTTGATTTGATCCCTATCTGCCCCTGCAGCAAACGCCTTTTCCTTAAATCTCCTTAACACAAATGCTGTATCTATCTTTGATAATTTTTTTTCTGGCCTTATCAGTGCACAGGCAACTATTAGGCCAGTAAGTGGGTCTATGGCATAAAGTGCCTTATCTAGCTTACCCCTTCTAGGCAGATTGTGTATGGGATTATGTACCCTTACTGCATAGACAATATCTTCTGGAAGCCCCATCTCTTCTAAGATTTCCGCCCCTATAAGGCTGTGTTTTTCTGGCCTATCCTTTGTCTCCTCATAATCAATATCGTGTAGGAGACCTGTAATGCCCCACTTTTCCACGTCCTCTTTTAGCCTTTCTGCTAATGCCTTCATCACTGTCTCTGTAGCAAGCATATGCTTTATTAGATTTTTATTCTTTACTCTGTTTTTCAATTCTTTAAAGAGTTTTTCTCTATCCATCTTTTTTACTCGATCCTCGTTTCTCGATGCTCGATCCTCGTTTCTCGTTATATGCCAGTATCGAGCATCTAGTATCGAGCATCCAGCATCCTGTATCTTGTATCATCCAGTTTTTGTTATTCAGCTACTAAGTTTGTAGTTGTTTTAGAAAGCCCTTTAATAGACCTTACCTTTGTAAGAACAGTGTTTAGTATCTCCTCATAATCCCTCCCCTCAAGAATTACTATTATATCATTGATTCCAGTAACTAAATCTGCGCTTTTAACCCCCTTAATCTTTAGTAATTGTTCTTTTACTTCCTTTTCTTTTCCTATTTCGGTATTGATTTGTAAATAGGCTTTGGCCATTTTTTAACCCCTTTCATTATTTTATAAATTATACCATATGTTACTTGCATTTAAAGCATCAAACTTCCAATAACCTCATTAATATCTTTAAATCTATAGGTTTTTAAATAGGTCTTAATGCCCTCAAGTACTTCTATGCTCACCTCAGGATTTATAAAATTGGCAGTCCCTATCTGTATTGCCTTTGCCCCTACGATTAGATATTCCAGTGCATCTTCAGCTTTGCAAATCCCCCCTATCCCAATCACTGGGGTATTTAATGTCCTTACTATATCCCAAACCATTTTTAAGGAAATGGGCTTCAAACAGGGGCCAGAAAGTCCGCCTGTGATATTAGAAAGTTTAGGGCGCCTTGTATTGACATCTACTGCCATGGCAGGAAATGTATTTATAAGAGAGACCCCATCTGCACCAGCGTCCATGACCTTTTCAGCAATTGCCACAATATCTGTAACCTGCGGGGTCAATTTGACAATTACAGGAAGATACGTAGCATTGCAGACTTGCTTGGTTACCTCAGCAGCCAGTTTTTTGTTGGTTCCAAATATTATACCATCTTTAACATTAGGACAGGAGATATTCAACTCTAAGGCATCCACTCCACTTTTATCTAGCTTAGTAGCCAAAAGGACATATTCATCTATTGAATTTCCAAAGATATTGACAATGATTTTGGTATCAATGGTCTTTAAAAAAGGGAGCTTTTCCTCTAAAAACCTTTCTATACCTACATTTTCTAGGCCAATAGCATTTATTAAACCACAGGGCACCTCCACTAACCTTGGAGGGAGATTGCCTGCCATCTCTTTCAGGGAAGTACCTTTAACAACAATGCCTCCTAAGATATTTAAATCTAAAAATGGGGTATATTCCTTTCCATAGCCAAATGTACCAGAGGCCACCAATACAGGATTTTTTAATCTCAAGCGGCCAATATTTACCTCTAAATTTCCCATATTATATCCTGTGCCCTAAATACCGGCCCTTGCTGACATACCTTAAGAAGGCCCGATCTTCCCTGTATTGCACACCCCAGACATGCCCCTATTCCACAGGCCATTTGACTCTCTAAACACACCTCTAAGGGGATATTTTCGCTCTTAGCAATATGAGAAATGGCCTTTAACATAGCGAGTGGCCCACAGGCATATACATAATTGGGCCTTTCTTTTTCTAAGGCCCATTTTAGGCCATCGGATGCCAACCCCT
>LJNA01000099.1 GCA_001304365.1 Syntrophobacter sp. DG_60
ATGGCACAGATAAACACAGATTGTCAGGATTTTAAATATAAAAATATTTTCTTCAGGCATCGGCGAAAATCTGTGGCAAATTTTATTATTTCCTGAACATGAATAAAAACATGAGAAAAATTTTGTTTTTAATGGTATTTTTTACTATTTTAACAACTAATGCCTTTGCCCACAAAGTTATCACATTTTCATATATAGAACACGGAAAGGTATGTACAGAGAACTATTTTTCTGATGGGGCAAAATGTAAAAATTGTGAGATTGTTGTCTATGACAACCATACAGGCAAAAGGCTTTTAGAGGGTAGGACAAATATAAATGGTGAATTTTCATTTATCCCACCTAAAAAGACAGAATTAAAAATAGTCCTTAATGCTGGAATGGGTCATAGGGCAGAGGCAATAGTGCCAAAAACTGAATTAGAGGACATTTTTAACACAGAAGCAGAGCAAAAGAAGATCAAAACTGAAATAGGCATTTCAGAGGAGAAACTTAGGAAGATTATTAGAGAAGAGGTTTCCAAGGAGCTACAACCTGTTTATGGGCTTTTAAAAGAAATTACCATGGATTTGACCAAACCAACCTTAAGCAAAGTTTTAGCAGGAGTTGGCTATATTTTAGGAATTATGGGACTTATAATCTATTTTAGAAAAAGAAAAAATGGTTAAAGAAAAGTTTTCTGAAGGCAACTCTTCCATCCACAAGCTGGATCCAAGGGTAAAGATAATAACATTCTTCCTTTTCTCTATGGTAGTAGCAACTAGTTATAAATTTCCTGTAATTTTTATATCCTTTCTTTATCCCTTATCCCTTATCCTTGTTTCTAAGGTAAATTTAAAAGAGGTCTTAAAAAGCCTGCTTATTGTAAATGCCTTCATCCTATTTCTTTGGATTTTTCTTCCCTTTGCAAGGGGGGCTGTGCCATGGTTTAATTTAGGGCCTCTTACTGTTTTTAAAGATGGAATAGAATATGCTACCCTCATTACCTTAAAGTCTAACATCATCATTCTTTCCATGATTACCTTAATTGCTACCTCTTCTGTCTTCTCCATTGTTCATGCACTCCATCACCTCCATGTCCCTGATAAACTTATTCACCTCACATTTTTCACCTTCCGCTATGCCCATGTTTTATATAAAGAATGTAAAAAACTTACTAACGCCATGAAACTCAGGGGTTTTAGTCCGGGCACAAACATCCGTACTTACCGAAGCTATGCCTATTTAATAGGAAACCTTATTTTAAGAAGCTTTGACAGGGCTGAAATGGTTTATAAGGCCATGGTTTGTAGGGGATTTAGAGGAACCTTCCCTTTACTTTATCACTTTAAAATGGGGGAAAAAGATAGAGTATTTCTTGTTTTGTCCCTAATCTACATCTGCTTTCTTGCCATAGGTAGCTGGAGATAACAATGAATATTATTGAGTTTAAAGACATTGCATTTGGTTATTCCGATGACAAAAATGTATTTAAAAGACTCAATTTTGTCCTTAAAGAAGGAGAGAAGGTAGGGATAATAGGACCCAATGGAAGCGGTAAGACCACCCTTCTTCATCTTATAGTTGGGATTTTAAAGCCATTTAAGGGAGAGATCAAAATTTTTGATAAGGTTAGAAAGAGCGAAAAAGATTTTAAAGAAGTAAGAAAAAAGATAGGCCTTGTCTTTCAGAATCCCGATGATCAGCTCTTTTCTCCTACAGTAGCAGAGGATATAGCCTTTGGTCCTTTAAATTTAGGCAAACCACGAGAAGAAATTTATAAAATCATTAAGGATACCTTAGCTGCCTTGGGACTCCAGGGGTTTGAAAACAGGATAACCTACAGGCTCTCAGAGGGTGAAAAGAAGTTAGTGGCAATAGGCACTATACTTTCCATGCAGCCCCAAGTATTCCTCCTAGATGAGCCTACTACAGACCTTGATGAAAGGAATAGAGAAAGAATTATAGATATCATAAAGGGTTTATCCACATCATATATCATTGCCTCCCATGATATGGATTTATTAAAAAAGACTACAAATACCGTTTACAGACTGAAAGATAGTGGATTGAACCCTATATCAATTTAATACTCTATCCTTTTTTGCATTTTCCATCTTGACAAATTTGTTCTAATGTGTTAAGTTCTTTTAAAAAAGTAATACGATTAAAGTAATTAAATTATTATAGGAATTTCCTTTTGGGCCGCAGATTCACCCTGTTAGATAGTAAATATGATAAGCATTATAACTTTTCATGAACAGGAAGGTATTGAGGCCCAAATTGAAAAAAAGTAAATGCTTTATCTAACGGGGTAAACGCAGATTATCATGGTTTTTAAAAAAATATGTGATGGGGAGATGACCATTAGCCAATAGGGATGTTTTCCCCAGTGGCCATTTGGCTATCTCCTGTTCATTGGGAGTATCTGCGAAAATCTGTGGCTTGAGTTATCTTGATGAGAGGAGGAATTATGAAACCAGTATTAAGAAAAATTTTAATGGTTATGTTTATGGGTCTTTTATGTGGCACATTCATTGGAAAGGCTGAAGGCCACTTTCAGATGCTCATTCCTTCAGATGACATAGTGAATAAAGGGAAGGAACTAATCCAACTTGATCTGATCTTTAACCACCCTTTTGAATATCTTGAAGGTCTTATGAATATGGAAAAACCAGAACAATTTGGAGTTGTAATAATGGGTAAAAGACATAATCTTCTTGATACTTTAGAGTTGCATAAAATTAAGGGGTTAAAGACTTGGAAAGCAACTTATAAGATTAAAAGGCCAGGTGACCATATTTTTTATGTAATACCAAGGCCCTATTGGGAACCAGCCGAAGAAAAACATATCATTCACATCACCAAGGTAGTGGTAAATGCCTTTGGCATGGAAGAGGGATGGGATCAGGCTATAGGCCTCAAGGCCGAGATTGTCCCTCTCAGTAGGCCCTATGGTCTATGGGCTGGCAACACTTTTTGTGGCAGGGCATTGGTCAATGGCAAACCTGCAGCCCGTGCCTCAGTAGAGGTAGAATATTACAATGAGGAACACAGAGTAAAAGCACCATCTGAAACCTTTAATACCCAGGTAGTCACCACAGATGACAATGGTATTTTTACCTACACCATCCCCTGGGATGGCTGGTGGGGGTTTGCTGTGCTTACTGAAGGAGAGAAGATTGGTGGTAAGGATGTAGAGATTGGTGCAGTAATGTGGGTGAGGGCCTATAGCCCCATTGGAAAATAAAAAGGGTACCTATTTCAGCGCCCTTACGAGTAATAAATAAAAAATGAATGGGGAGGAAAAAAGAGAGAGATGAAGAAAATGTGGCTCATGCTTTTAGGTTTATTTTTGGCAATTGGTCTTTTAGCAAATTTTTCTCATGCAAAGGAAGAGGAAAGGGGAATTATTGACACCATAGCCGAGAGAATAGAGTTTCATGGCGAGTTAGAGGCTGGTTTTCAGGTAGATAGTATTGGCTACAGGGGAGCTACTAAAAGAACAGATAGTAGTAGATTTGACCTCATTACTGCAGGGTTTGCCATAGAGGCCTTGGTTACTGACTGGATAACTGTCACAGCAGTGCCCCTATTTGAAATTGATGACTTCTTTATAGATGAGGCCCATGTTACTATAGGGCCTACAGATAGGATACCTTTTTATATTAGTGGTGGAATTCACTATTTTCCATTTGGAAGGAGAGAAGAATATACCCATTTCCCGGATGATCCATTTATAAATCTACCAATTACCCTCTACTATGGTGAGTTACAAGATCCAGGTTTTATTTTGGGATTTAGTAAAGAGCTTATGGAAGGCCATAGCTTTACAATAGAGAGTTATATATATAAACCTTGGGCCTATGCCTGCGGGCCTTATTCAGGTATAGAGCCTTCTAATCATGCAGATAGTTTTGGCTTTGATGTACATTATAATATTGAAACAGCAGACTATACCTTTGAGATAGGGGGATCTTATACCTCTAATATAGCTGCCTCCTCAGGTGTAAAGGATTTTTTTGCTGATTCAGACCCAGAAGTTTATCTTGACCATAAAGTTGATGCTATAGCTGCCTATATGAGCGGAGAATATAGAGGTTTCTATTTTACAGCAGAATATATGCAATCAGTTGAGCCATTTAAGCAAGAAGAATTAAGACATCCAGAGGGCAAAAACCCCCTTCCACACCTATGGACATTTGAGCTAGGTACCGGCCTTGAAGATTATTTAGCTTCACCTATTCCTGTTGAACTTATGTTTAGATATGCTGGTTCTACTGAAGCTATGCATATCTATGAAATACCAAGAAACAGGTGGGCAGTAGGTCTAAATATTGGTATTTATGATTATGCTACCTGGTCTCTGGCATATGCCTACAATGACTATGACCCGGATTATGAGTCTATAACATGTGAAGGGCCTGGAGAGAATCGGCACCTATTCTTTTCTCAGATAGCAGTGGAGTTTTAGATAAAAACATTAGTTCAGCTATGGTTTTAAGCAAGGGAGGTTTGCCTCTGTGGTTTTTTTTATCCCCCTTTCAAAATTTAATGTACTTATCTAAGCATATGGGCGCCAGAGGACAACAAGACCCCTTCCTGAAGGGCTCTTGGGGTCTTTAACTAGAAAATGATAGATCCTACTAGCATCAAAGTATAAAAAATCGCCTTTTCTTAAGTTAACTATATGTGCTTCATTTATATCTACTTCCTTTTCATGAATTGTAGGATAATGCTTGTTCTTAAGAGCCAATTCTTCCCCATTATATTCCTTTAATATTGCTTTAATGCCTCCATCTAAAATAAGCACTGCTTGTTGACCAGGATGAATACCCAGAAAAATTTTAGTTTGTTCTTCTTTAATTTCTTTATACTCTGTAATCATCGGGATAATTTTAGACCTTGTTGTAAAACACAACCTTCTTAGTTTCAAGAATTCCCCCATGTTTATATGCTCAAGGCGCTCAAAAATGCAGGGAGCGGCCTGAATCCGAATATTATATTCTGCCAAGTCCCTATTAGTATCAGTACCATCTGTAAGCCGTTCTAGCACCTCTTTTTTAGTAACAGGATCAACTTCCTCTTTTTCTATCAATTCTCTGGGAGTTAATACAATTGCTCCGCCCTGAAAAAGCTCTTCCCAAGTTAAGTCAAGAGAGTGCATAATTCTATGTAATACCTCCATATTAGGGTTGAGGGTGCCATTTTCTATCCTCTGAAAATAAGATTTAGTAACCCCTGTGGCATAGGCAGCCTGGTCAAGGCTCCACCTAAGTGTTTCCCTTCTAACCCTAATTAGGGCACCTATTTTTATAAGTTCCAGATTCTTTTGATGTTTCATAATTAATTCCATTGGAAGTTCAAATCTCCTTCTACTCCTTTTTGGTACTTCTTCCTCCGGTGGGAAAATAGTCGGTGTTCCCTGTGGCTCATGATATACTGAAAAGATCAAATTTCCCTCTGGGTGACTTGATAAAAATTCAAATTTATGGGGTATAGTCGAGGGAAACCATACAGAATCCCCCTCTTGAAGCAAAATTACTTCAGGTCTATTACCAAATGCAGGCAAGAAGAATAATGCTACAGATCCCTTTAAACAATAGGCAAATTCTTCTCCTCCATGCCAGTTAAGAAGGGGAGGTTTTGTTAGATCTATTTCACTACCAACCTTTGGCCTTGTTAGTACAGCCACCATTCTCCCATTAATAAATTGACTTGTGAGGTCTATGTATTGATGGTCTGCCCTCATTCCTTCAATCATCCTTTCTGCACCACTTGCGACATCCCATACGGAGCGGTTTACTATATATGAGGGTGCATAATCTGGTACCGCTTCAGAAAGGACAAACCTCAATAGGTCCCATGGAGACAGTATGGTATCCTTTATAGATCTCCTTATCTGCCCACTATATCGTAAAAAGAGCCCACTAACGATTTGCCATAGATCATTGTAGGTAATCTCAACTAACATGTCCCTCTCTAATTGGTAAAAAAAACCTTTCGATTTTCCCGAAATCTCAGACAGTGTTTCTGCATCAATTTTTAAATGTTTAAAAAGATTAACTAAGGTATGTGCCAATGCCTCCCTTTTTAGAATCTTGAATTCCCCATTCATTTAAGTGCCCTG